>JAFTHF010000169.1 GCA_017457545.1 Clostridia bacterium | reverse complement strand
GCATTAAGGCTTCGGGCATTGATATAAGATTTTTTAATCCTTTTGTGCCTATAATTTCCACAATGCTGAACAACCGTGACCACCGTAAGATATGCGTTATAGATTCGGTGGTCGCATATTGCGGTGGAGTCAATGTTGCAGATGAATATATAAATCTTGATAGTAAGTACGGATATTTTAAGGATAGCGCTATTGCTCTGTACGGAGAGGCAGCGTACACCTTTGAATGCTTTTTTAACAGTCTTTGGGAATATGCTTCGGGTGAGAAAACCGAAAGTATAAAGCCAAGCTGTGAAAATAAGGACAACGGCATTTTTCAGCCCTACAGAGACAGTCCGACAGATAATGAATATGTGGGCAAAACCGTTTATCTCAATATAATCAACAGGGCAGAGAAATATTTGTACATCAGCACACCCTACTTTGTGGTGGATGATGAAATTCTTACATCTATACTTAATTCTGCAAAGTCCGGTGTGGATGTCCGTCTTATTCTTCCTCACATACCCGATAAATTTTTAGTAAATCAAGTGGCAAAATCACATTACAAAAAGCTGCTTTGCGCAGGAGTCAAGGTGTATGAATTCAAGGAGGGCTTTAACCATTCCAAGCTTGTGTTGGCTGATGATAAGGTGGCAACGGTTGGCAGCGTAAATTTTGACTACCGAAGCTTTTATTTAAGCTTTGAATGCGGAGTATGGATGTACAAAACTGACGCAATTCCTATGGTGAAAAATGACCTTGAATTAATGATGGAAAACAGCATTGAAATTACAGAAAAAATGGCTAAGGCACATCCGATTGTGCGAATATTCCGTGCAACTCTGGCAGCCTTTTCTCCGATGTTCTGAAAAACAAAAAAGCAGACAGATATTGCTGTCTGCTTTTTTTAATTATACAAGTCCGCCGTCCTCGCAAAGACCGTTAAAATCCTTTTGACGAAGATATTCATATGCTGCGATTGCCGCAGAATTTGATTGGTTAAGAGAGCGAAGACCCTCCTTCATAGGAATTCGTACGCACCTTTCGGGATATGTTAAAAGTAAGTCCTCGGGTAAGCCCACACTTTCCCTGCCGAAGAAGAAAAATACATTCTCACCGTAGCTTATATCCGTGTGTCTGTGACTTGCTTTTTTGGTGAAAAGATAAAATTCACAGTCAGGATTTTTAGTAAAAAACTCATCAAGATTTTCGTAGTGATGTATATCAAGATGATACCAGTAGTCCATTCCAGCCCTCTTAAGCTTTGCATCATCTATTTTAAAGCCAAAAGGCTTTATCATATGAAGAGAAGCATCGGTTGCGGCGCAGGTACGGGCAATATTTCCTGTATTCTGAGGTATTTCGGGCTCTAAAAGCACAATATTAAGCTTACTCATAATAAATCCTTGTCAAAAAAAGTGATATATTCCAATTATAATACCGATAGGGTCAAAAAACAATGATTTTTTAGTGAAAAAAGTGAGAAAATTTTCAAATATGTATGGAAATCGCTTTACTTTTATAGTAAAATAAAATAGTATAGTTATTTACAACCTTGAAAGGATTATATAAATGGGACTTATTTCAAAAATTTTTGGCACATACAGTGACCATCAGGTAAAAAAGGTTATGCCCTTGGTGGACAAGATAGATGCGCTTTCTCCTGCTTTTGCAGAGATGAGTGATGCTGATATGCGTGCCATGACAGATAAATTTAAGGAAAGACTTGCAAACGGGGAGACTCTTGACGATATTCTTCCGGAGGCGTTTGCCCTTGTTCGTGAGGCTGCGGACAGAGTTCTCGGCAAGCGCCCCTTCCGTGTTCAGCTCCTTTGCGGTATTCTGCTTCATCAGGGCAGAGTAGCAGAGATGAAGACAGGTGAGGGTAAGACACTTGTTGCTGTTATGCCATCATATCTTAACGCCCTTACAGGTAATGGAGTTCACGTAGTTACAGTAAACGATTACCTTGCACGTCTCGGCTGTGAGGAGATGGGAAGAGTACACGAATTTCTCGGGCTTACAACAGGACTTGTTGTTCACGGCCAGTCAAGAGAGGAAAAGCAGGCAGCATATAACTGCGATATCACCTACGGTACAAACAATGAGTTTGGCTTTGACTACCTTCGTGATAATATGGTTATCTACAAGGAGCAGATGTGTCAGAGAGGTCATGCATTTGCCATTGTAGACGAGGTTGACTCTATCCTTATTGATGAGGCACGTACACCTCTTATTATTTCCGGCGCAGGCACCAAGTCAAACGAGCTTTACGACAGGGCAAACACCTTTGTTCTCGGACTTCGCAAGATTGTAGTAAAGGAAATCGACCCTAAGGACCCCTATGATGAGGTTACACAGGACTACATGGTTGACGAAAAGGCAAGAACAGCTATTCTTACAAAGCACGGTGTTC
>JAFTHF010000168.1 GCA_017457545.1 Clostridia bacterium | reverse complement strand
CAAGGGTATTTGCAGAAATATCGAGAATATATCTATCATTTTTCTTAACAAAGAAAACAGACTTTTCTTCTCCGTTGGGAGTAAGGGCATGTATACTTTTAGGATCAAAATCAATACAAATTTCAAGCTTTTCAATAGGATCAAGACCAATGTTTATTAAAGCACAGAACAAGCGTCCGTCTTCCATATCGGCAGCCTTCATATACACTTCCTCATCTCCGGGAAAATACGCAACCAGTTCTCCTGTGCTATTTAATATATTAACAAGCTGCAGCTTTCTTGATTCAGAAAGGAATGAAAATGCTGTTGAAATATGAAATTCAGCCACAGGGGTGCCACAAAATACAAATACTGTGCCACCTAGCTCATTTTTGTACTCAGTTACTCAGGGGAATAAAAGCTCATAATTTACATAGTCAACGGTGTTATAAACACCCGAATGTGATTTCACCCTTTCGTTTAATGGAACAAGCTCCTTTATCTGTTGCTGTATAGCAACATGACCGCCATTAACACCTATTATTTCACGAATTGGTTGCTTACCCGTCCATTCTCTCACATCCACACCGATAATTCCTGAAAATCCACGCTCACAAAGGCGCTTTGCCGTGTCAGACGCAAGCATCACCTTGCTTGAAAGAAGCTTAACAATATCATCATCGCTGAAGCGTGTATCTACATCACCCTCAAGACAAACAACTCCATCCATATTTGGTGAAAAATACATAGGTATTCCCATTTTTTCAAGAACACAATAGCTCCATCCGTCCCACTCCTCCTTTACTCTACCGTATGTAAAATCCGGAGTGTCCGGTATGTAAATTCTGCATCCTCGCCACTTGAGTGTTGGCTGAAGCTGAGCAAGTCTTTCATAAAAGCCCCTGTACTTACTGAGAATTTTACGGTAAGCCCTTCCACTATTCGGCTCATAGGTTATAAGCCTGGTTATCCAATGCTTTGCTCCGTTTGCGCCCTCAAGAATTGAGCCTGTAAAATGGGTATGTAGTGATGCTGCGCTTGTGCTATATCTGTTCTGAGGACAGGTATCCGTTTCTGCAAGAAGGATATCCACCTTGCCTTTAAGCTTGGCTATCTGGGTTGCCGCACGGTGAAATGCACGGCTGAAATACCTTGGACCCATAGGGGTATAATTGCCGTTGTTTATTCTCACCTCAACAGGATTTCCTTCTCCTGCCAAAGCAGATGCAATCTCATAGGCAAATTCTGCATTATTGCCACAGCAGCAATAAGACATTGGGAGCTTAGGGTTCACGCTGTCAACTCCTGCACGCATTATCTTGGCTGTTTCTACCAAGGATTCCATTTGATCCTGAATATAGATATCTGTATATTTCTTTGATTTTTCAGTCTTCCCGTTTACGATTTTCCAAAGTTCTCTGTCTGTAAGGTTGGTATTTGCCTTTTTGTTAAAGCGTTCCATATGTAATGGACATGCACAGCCTTCACCCTTATACCAGATAGTACGGAAATCATCATCAATCATGATATGTACAGGCTCAGCCTCAGCAATAGTTACCATAACATTGTAGATATACTCCTTAAATCCGTTGTCGCAGGGACACACAGCTCTTGTTGCTACTCCGTCACAAAAATTAACGTGAGTTTGATATGGAAACATCTCGCCAAGAATCCAACCGTGACCCACACT
>JAFTHF010000167.1 GCA_017457545.1 Clostridia bacterium | reverse complement strand
CTACTATTATAAAACGTATAATTCAATTATTACATCTGTTTTTAATGTATCTTCTCTTGATATGAACGGTACAAGCCTTGAAATTCACCATTTTATATGATAAAATATATGTAAGAGAGGTGATTTTATGCTTAAGCGCTTTAGAGAAACAATGATAGATTGCTATGCCGAAATTTTAAATGATATGAACCCCTTTTACACAAAGGACGGGTACTTACAGGAGGCAGAAAAAATAATTGACGGATTTTTTACGGTTGAGGATAAAAGCAAATATTCTGCCGCAGATATAATTCAGCCTGTTTTTAAGGAAACAAGAGGAAAATATCTTGATGTTACAAGCTGCAGTATGGCAGTAGATATGCTTCTTGACGTGTTTAAATCCTGTGAGGAGTGTATTCCTTTCTTTGAGGACCCCCAGCTTGGCCCGAGAATGGAGGATGGAAATATTACTCCCGTTATAAGAGTAAATGAGCATTTTGTCCTTGACTGTCTTTTCATAAAGAAGCAGGGACTTGTGTACATAAACGAAAAATTTTACATTAAGATGCCTAAGAAAAGGGTGCTTGATTTTTATAAATCCGTGCTTACCGACGATACTGTTTATGTGGAATACGATATTCCGAAAAAATCCCTTTCCTCATATTTCAAATCCCATTTTAAGGCTGTAAGCAAGGATAAGTATTTGCCAAGCAAGGTCAAAAACAAGGATAGAATAGTTAAGGTGTTTGATAAAAACGGCTTAATAGAGGTAAAATAAGAAAAAGTGCGACCAAGTGTCGCACTTTTTATTTATAAATCTTCATCAAAGAACATCGCCTGACGTTTTTTCATTCTTTGCCAGTTAATAAATGCATAGGTATCATTTATAAAGAACATAGAGAAGCAAATTACCATAGGCAGACTTGAAATATCCTTAACGGTTGCAGAAATCCAAAGGGAAATAAGCACCATATCGTTGGCAACGTAGCCAAGCGCGTAATAGGGGCTTCTTAAATAGGTCATATAAGCGGCAACAAAGCTTGTGGTAACGGAAAATGTGCTGACCAAAAGGTTGGCATTTCCCAGCGCCTTAAGTATAAAATAGAATCCCACGGTTACAAAAATGGCAAGAATAATCATAACCGTTACCTGTTTTTTCGTAATTTTACTTACCTTTACCTCCCTTGTTTTACCGTAGGGATTTCTTGCCCAGGAGATAACAGCTGCAATTGCAATAGGGGAGCTCATACAAAGATATGTAATCATCTCTCCGTAGTAACGGAAATGATAGGAAATAATTCCGTAGAAAACGGAGAATACAACAATAAGCACCTGTCCTATAACGTACCCCTTTGCAGTAAAAATCAAAGCGGTAAGACCGATAATAGATGAAATAAGCGTAAGATAATCCTTGTCGGGAGAAATAAGAAAGGCTATTATTACGCCAAGTGTGGACACAGCCCACAGACATCTTTCAAAAATTGTAAGGGATTTTAAAAGCTCCTTTACCTTTTTCATATTCACCTCAAAAAAATAAGCACTCGAAGCGCTTCTTCAATGACCTAACGAAGCGAAACGAATGCATAATACATTCCTACCCGGTGGCAGTTTACTGTATTTTAACATAAACTGACATATATGTCAATAATAAAATTATGTGCAACGTAAAATGCAAATGCTTGACAGGTGAGACAAAACCGTGATATAATATACCCGTTAAATATTTATAAGCAAAACTATCAATGGAGAAAACAGATGTTAAAAAGATTTTTATCCTATTATAAGCCACACAGGGTGATGTTTTTCTTCGATATGCTATCATCTCTTGCCGTTGCATCTATCGGAATTGTATACCCCATTATCACCCGTGAAATGTTAAATGAGCTTATACCGAACAGACAGTACAGAGATATTATATTCTTCGGCTCACTTCTTTTGGTGCTGTATCTTATCCGTGCCCTGCTTGATTTCTTTATTCAGTATCAGGGCCACGTAATCGGTGTTAAAATGCAGGCAAATATGAGAAGCGATATGTTCAATCATCTTGAAAAGCTTCCCTACGGCTTTTATGACGGCAACGAAACAGGTAAGATAATGTCAAGAATGACAAATGACCTTTGGGAGGTTAGCGAGCTTGCCCACCACGGACCTGAAAATATACTTATTTCCTCTATCTCCATTGTTACAGCATTTGTATATCTTTCAACCATAAATATCTGGCTTACCCTTATTATTTTTGCATGCGTACCCTTTCTTATCCTTATTTCCTGGGTGCTCCGCAAGAGAATGAGAAACGCCTTTATGGAAAGCAGAAAATCCGTTGCCGAGATTAACGGTGCCCTTGAAAGCAGTATTTCCGGCATCAGAGTAACCAAGGCGTTTACTAACGCAGAGGTGGAGGCTGAAAAGTTTGAAAAGGGAAACAGCTCCTTTGTTGAGGCAAGACGTAAGTCCTATAAGGCGATGGGTATGTTCCATTCCTCAACAACCTTTGTAACTAATGTATTCAATGTAATCGTTCTTATTGCAGGCGGCCTTTTCCTGTATAACGGAGATATTAAATTCGGTGACTACACCGCATTTATTCTGTCAGTAAACCTTTTCCTTGGCCCTGTAAATACACTTATCGGCTTTATGGAGCAGTACCAGAACGGTGTAACAGGCTTTAAGCGTTTTCTTGAAATTATGGATGCCGAGCCGGAGCTTGACCTTGAAACAGCTACGGATATTGAAAGAGTTGAGGGTGACATTAATTTCAAGAATGTAACCTACAGCTATGAGGGTGATACTGACGTGCTTCATGACCTTTCCCTTGAAATCAAAAAGGGCGAAATGTTTGCTCTTGTTGGTCCAAGCGGAGGAGGTAAGACTACAATTTGTCACCTTATTCCCCATTTCTACAACGTGGAAAAGGGCGAAATCTTTATTGACGGTAAGGAAATTCACGATATAACAATGAAGTCCCTCCGTCAGAACATCGGTATAGTTCAGCAGGACGTATACCTCTTTAACGCAAGTATAAGAGACAATATTCTTTACGGCAGACCGGGTGCCACCGAGGAGGAGGTAATTGAGGCTGCAAAGCGTGCCAATATTCACGATTACGTGCTTACTCTTGAAAACGGCTACGATACCATAATCGGTGAGCGTGGCGTTAAGCTTTCCGGTGGACAGAAGCAAAGGCTTTCCATTGCAAGAGTATTCTTGAAGAATCCCCCCATTCTTATTCTTGATGAGGCGACAAGCGCCCTTGATAACACAACGGAAATTCTTATTCAGCGCTCCCTTGATGAGCTTTGCAAGGGCAGAACAACAATTGTAGTTGCCCACCGTCTTTCAACTGTTAAGAATGCGGACAAGATTGCCGTAGTATCCGAGGGACGCATTACTGAGCTTGGCAACCATGACGAGCTTGTAGCCCTTGGCGGCACTTATGCAGGACTTTATAAGCTTCAGTTCCGTGACGATGTTAATAAATAAAATTTGCGAGAGGGCTTCCTCTCGCATTTTTGTTGACTTTTGTTTATTTATAGTTTATAATTATGTAATATCATTATAATGAACTAATTTATACCAAGGACGGATTATATAATGGCAGACAGCAATAAGAAGGTTGAAACAGGCAAGAGAAAATGGTATTTCAAAGCGCTTAAAAAGGTGATGAAAATCAGATACAAGGAGCCTAAGTTTGTCTACCTTGACGGCAAGGAAATTCAGCAGGGAAGTATTCTTCTCAGTAACCACGAGGGCACAGATGCCCCTATGGCATTTGAGATTTATCATAAGAGCAAGTTCAGAATGTGGGGCGCCCACGAAATGAACTCAGGACTTATTAAGCTTTACAAATATCAGACAAAGGTATATTACCACGAAAAGAAGCATTGGAATATTCACGCTGCAAGGGCATTTTGCCTTATTGCCAGCCCCCTTACCAATCTTTTCTACAGCGGTCTTAACCTTATTTCCACATATAAGGATTCCAGATTTGTAAAGACTATTAAGGAAAGCTACGCTACACTTACAGGTGGCGAAAATATTATTATCTATCCCGAGGACTCCACCAACGGATACCTTGCACAGCTTGAGGGCTTCCACGCAGGCTTTGCTATGCTTTGTGAATACTGCAAGAGAAAGGGCTACGATGTTCCTATCTATGTTACATACTTTAAAAAGGATATGAACATATACGTTATAGATAAGCCTGTTATGTACTCTGAGCTTAGCGCAGGTGAGGAAAGCAAGGAGGAAATAGCTAAGAAGCTTTGCGAAAGATGTAATGAGCTTGGCAGAATGGAGCTGTTTATTGAGCCTAAGCCCGAGGATGAAATCGAAGTAATCGAGGAAACCGAAGAGGTAACAGAGGCAGTCGAAGAGGCAGCAGAGGAAGTCAAGGAAGAAGTAAATGCATAATAAAATGGACAGAGAATGCTTTTAACTCTCTGTCCTTTTATTTTACAAGCAACGCATCAGTGTATATCGTAAAACCTAAAGGGATTTATATCGCTTGTAGTGTCTTTAGGACACTACGAAAATCCCCCTTTACTTTTTTTATATTTAATGGTACAATATAAGAAGAACAGACCGAAAGGAGAGGGATTATGCGTAAGGATAGAATGCTTCGTAACCCCGGATTTAAGTATACCCCTGAAATATTTGTCCGTACTCTTGTCGCATCTTGGTTTTTTGTCAGCTTTATTAACTTGGTTTTTTATAATGTAGGATACAGGGACCTTACCTTTGTTCAAGGTTCGGTGGCAAGCACCGTAATTACGGTTGTGCTTATTGCTTTAGCAACCGTAGGACTTACATTTCTTGAGTATTACTATAAGGATTTACTTCTTACAGAATATATAATGGTGATTTCCTACACCCTTATGTCACTGCTTATGCTGTCCCGTGCCACACGCAAGGATGTATTTTATATTGCTCTTGCCATTATTGCAGTAGGTGTGATTGTTCTTGTATATGCCCTTAACAGAGGCTGCTTTATTTTACCGAATATAGATATTTCGGCTAAGGCTAAATATACAGTAATCGGTGTTATTGCCTTTGTATGTACATTTCTTCTGGCAGCCATGGGTGTTTTAAGATACGAAACCTATTTTGCGCCTAACTTTGATTTTGGCATCTTTGCCCAGATGTTCTACAGCCTTAAGGAGCATCTGACTCCTATCACCACCTGTGAAAGAGATTATGTGCTTTCCCACTTTGCAGTACACTTTTCACCTATATGCTATGTGCTTTTGCCAATCTACTGGCTGTTCCCCTTTCCTAACACTCTGCAGATAGCTCAGGCGGTAATTTTGATGAGCGCATCTATACCCTTAGTTCTTCTTGCTAAGGAAAAGGGACTTACCAACAGGTCAACTGCGTTTTTGGCTGCGCTTTTCGTGGCATACCCTGCAATTACCGCAGGCTGTAGCTACGATTTTCACGAAAACTGCTTTATTTTACCTCTTTTAATGTGGACAATTCTTTTCTTGGAGAAGGAAAGATATGTTCCTATGGGATTAATGGCTATTGCCACCCTGATGGTTAAGGAGGACGCCTTTATCTATCTTGTAATTCTTTCTCTGTTTATTATGATATCAAAGAAGAAGCCAAGAGAGGGCACAGTTCTTTGCGTTGGCTCCCTTGTATATTTTATGATATCCTATACCGTTCTTACCAAGTTCGGCCTTGGCATAATGGACGATTCCCGATACGGCAACCTTATTTATAACAATTCCGGTCTTTTTGGAATTATAAGAACCCTTGTTGTAAACCCGTCCTATGTTTTAACCCAGCTGTTTGTAACCGAGAATATGGGTATCGGCAAAATAGAATATGCTCTGGAGCTGTTTTTACCCCTTGCATTTATTCCCTTTATAACAAGAAGATTTTCAAGATATATTCTTTTAACTCCTGTGCTTCTCAACATTCTTTCCATGTACCAGTACCAATATGATATCGGATTTCAGTACAACTTCGGTATTATCGCCCTTATATTCTATCTTTGCGTTCTCAATCTTGCTGATATGAAGCAGGAGCCAAAGAGATATATCGGTGTTATCGCTTGCTTTGCTACAATTATTCTGTATTTCGGACTTGCTTTCGGTAGACAGATTCCATACTGGCAGGAGCAGAAAAACAACGGTGATGTGTACGATAAAATGGACGAGGTGCTTGAGACCTACGTGCCTGATGACGCATCCGTTGCTTGTACAACCTATATAGTTCCTCATTTAAGTCAGCGTGATGAGGTATATGAAACCTTCTATCATCAAAATGACGGCAGGTATAAGACTGATGTTGATTATGTAGTTCTTCTTTTACGTGCAGGGTATAAGGAGGAAAGCAAAAAAGAGGCAGCATACTATCTGTCCCATGGCTATGAGCAGATATATATTGACGATATGCTCTGGATACTTACTAAAACAAAATAAATAAAAAAGAGCGACACGTGTCGCTCTTTTTCTTATACAAAAATATTAATTATACCGATAATAAAGCCGATTAATGCGCCAAGATTGATTACAGCGCCAAGCTCCCTTTTCATTACGGACATACAAAGTATTTCAAGCTCTTTTACGCTCATAGCGTTTACCTTGTCCTCAACTATCTTAGAAATATTGATGCTGTCAGACAGGGATGCAAGTGCCTTTTTAACAAGCTCACCGTAAATTTCACCGATTTTTTCTTCAGCCACTTTCTTGTTAATAGTGTACTCACCTAAAAGACCTGAAACGGGAGAATTAAACACGCTATCGGACTTTTCCTGTGCCTTTTCGCAAATCAGGGCACGTCCGTCGGATTCAATATACTCATTTACCTTTTCCTTTAGCTGCTCAAGCAGAGAATTAATAAGGTCATCGGTAATAAACATACCAAACATACCAAGGGAGGATTTTTTCTCTCTTATTACATCTCCGCCACGCTCGGCAATTATAGAGCCAAGGTCAATTTCATGGGCACTTTCCATTACCTTATCGGAAATAAATGTAACTGCAGTATCACAGATAGACTCAGCTCCGTTTTCATCGGTGGCAAGAAGCAAAAGCTCCTTAGGTGTTTTTTCGCTAAGCTCGACAGCCTTATCGCATATAACCGTGGATACCTTAGTTTTCATTTCGTCTGATGTCAGCATGCTTGCAAGGTCGTCGCCCGTAAACAGCTTATCTCCAACGGCCTTGCCTATAGCCCCAGCAAGCTTAGGCTTTCTCTTTGGAATAATACCTGGTGTAAAGGGCAGAGTAAAGCCAAAAATCTTAATAGGATTATATGGGTGAAATAGCATCTTTACTGCGATAAAGTTAGTAATGTAGCCGATTATTGCGCCAACAAGTGGGCCCGATATATAGTTAAGTACAGTGTTAAAGGCTTCCCAATCCATAGTACATACCTCCTTTTTTTATATTTTATCATAATCAGAAGATAAAATCAATAGATTGAAATTTTATGTCGTGTGTGTTATACTGATAATATAAAAAGCAAAGAGAGGTATTTTTATGGTTAAGCATATGATAATCTGGAGGCTTAAGGACGGTATAGACAAGGACACGAGGGCTAAGGAAATAAAGGTAGCGCTTGAAAATCTGTACGGAAAAATCGACGGCCTTCTTAAAATGGAAATTATTATTGATAAAATCAGCTCCTCATCGGGAGATATTATGATGGATTCCGAGTTTACCGATAATAATGCCTTGATTGCATATCAGTCAAACCCCTTGCATCAGGCTGTGGCAAACGGACTTGTACGTCCCAGCGTAGATGTAAGACTGTCCTTTGATTACGAGGTGTAATATGTTAAGTAGATTCGGCAAACGCAACTTCACTATTCTTATGGTCTTTGGCTTAATAGGTCAGATTGCCTGGGCTGTTGAGAATATGTACTTTAATTTATTTGTATTTGAAACTATTGCTCCAGACCTGGATACAGTTACCCTTATGGTACAGCTTAGCGGTATTGTGGCAACGGTTACAACCCTGCTAATCGGCACACTTTCCGATCAAATAGGTAACAGACGCACCTTTATGTCGGTTGGCTATATTATCTGGGGTGTTACGGTAGCGCTTTTTGGCTACACCTCGCCAAAAACCGTAGGTGCGATTTTTAATGGTGATATGGCAAAAATCATTTCTATCACCCTTGCCCTTGCAGTAGTTGGGGATTGTGTTATGACCTTCTTCGGCTCCAGCGCTAACGATGCCTGCTTTAACGCATGGGTTACGGATAACACAAAAACAGAGTACAGAGGCGCAATAGAGGGTATTCTTTCCATTTTACCCTTGGCAGCAATGCTTGTTGTGGCAGG
This sequence comes from Clostridia bacterium, assembly GCA_017457545.1. Next base: position 2,243 of record JAFTHF010000167.1, on the reverse strand, counting down.
AGGCTTCGGTATTTTAGTTGAGGCAATGGGCTATTCCACACTTTTCTTAGTTCTCGGTATTGTAATTTCCCTTTGCGGTGTAGGCGGAATATTCTTTATTAAAGACAGCGAAAATCTTACAAAAAGCGGCACATTAAAGGACATTTTCTACGGCTTTAAGCCATCTGTTATAAAGGGCAATCTTCCTCTTTATATCACTCTTTGCATTGTAATGCTTTACGGCATCGCCTGTCAGGTATTTATGCCTTATCTTATTATTTATATGAAGACATATTTGGGCTTCAGCGTAATGGAATACAGCGTTGTATTCGGTGCATGTATTATAATCGGCGCAATTATCAATCTTTATCTTACCCGTCTTTCCGACACTAAGGATAAGGGTATGATGCTTTACATAGCAGCAGGAATTTTTTCCCTTGGACTTCTTGGTATGTTTATCTTTAATTCCGGCAGTAAGACAGCCCTCCTTATCACCTTTGGTATTTCCGGCTTTGTTATGATAACGGGATATATTCTTGTTTCAGCCCTTTGTGGCTCAATGGTGCGTGACTATACTCCCGAGGGCGCAGTAGGTAAGCTTCAGGGTGTCAGAATGGTGTTCAGCGTTCTTATTCCTATGGTAGTCGGACCTATGATAGGAAATGCAATAAATAAGGCGAAGAATATCCCCTTGCCCGACCTTGGCTCAGCCGACACAATGACTACACAGTATATTCCTGCTCCCCAGATATTCTTGGCAGCAGCAATTATTTCACTTCTTATGATAGGACTTATCCCTGTTTTAAGAAGGGTAAAGGACGGAAAACCAAATGAGGCTTAAGTCATTATACGAAATAGGCGATATTCCCTTGAGCGAATATCCTCGCCCCCAGCTAAAAAGAGAAAGCTACCTTACCTTAAACGGCTACTGGAGCTTTGAAAAATGCAAAATAGGGGAGGACGTGTCTGTTTTTACCAAAAAAATACTTGTTCCCTTTTCTCCCGAAAGCTTAAATAGCGAAATTGAGGATTTTAAGCTTGAAAAGGATGAAAAATCGGTGTATGAAAGAGAGCTTGAATATACCGAATGCGACGAAAACCATATAACGTATATCCATTTTGGTGCAGTTGACCAGCATTGCACCCTGTTTGTAAACGGAAAAGAGGTAGGGGAGCACCGTGGTGGCTATACACCCTTCTGCTTTGCAATTGAAGGCTATCTCACAAAGGGCGTAAACAAAATCAGAGTTGAATGTACAGATACAACAGAAATGTCGGGTGGCGCACGTGGTAAGCAAAGCTCCAATCCGGGCAAAATCTGGTATACCTCTCAAAGTGGCATCTGGCAAAGCGTATGGCTTGAAACCGTGGTTAAAAATCACATTAAGGACCTTACCGTAAAAACCTATCCCGAGAAAAACGAGGTTACAGTTTTCTCTGATTGTGAGGGAAAGCAGCATATAACCGTCCTTGATAACGGCAAGGAAATAATCTCATCTGATTTTGATAATAAAAATATAACTCTTTCCTATGATTTTCAGCCTTGGTCACCGGAGTGCCCTAAGCTTTACGATTTTGTAATCGAAACAGAGAGTGGCGACAGAATAGAAAGCTACTTTGGTGTACGCAGCTTTGGCATCGGTGCTGACCAAAAGGGAAAGAGGCGACTTCTTTTAAACGGCAAGCCCTACTTTATGAGCGGTGTGCTTGACCAGGGATATTACAGCGACGGAATGTTAACTCCCCCGTCGAATAAGGCAATGTACGATGACCTTAAGCTTCTTAAGGATATGGGCTTTAATATGGTAAGAAAGCATATTAAAATTGAGCCTATGCTTTGGTATTACTATTGCGACACGCTTGGACTTCTTGTTTGGCAGGACTTTGTAAACGGTGGTGGGGAATATAAGTTCAGCCATATCGGTGTTATGCCATTCCTTGGCTTTAAGCATAAGGACAGCGATTATAAATATTTCTCCCGTGAGAGCGCAGACGGCAGGACAGAATACTATCAGGCAATGGAAGAAACAGTTTCTGCCCTTAAAAACGTAACATCTATTGCAGTATGGGTACCTTTTAATGAGGGCTGGGGACAGTTTGACTCCTATGAGGTCACAATAAGACTTAAGGAGCTTGACAATACAAGAATTATAGATTCTGTAAGCGGTTGGCACGATCAGGGTGTATATAAGACACCGATTTTAAGTATGCATACCTACTATACCCCCTTGCGTGTGCCTAAGGATATACGTCCTGTTGTTCTT
>JAFTHF010000166.1 GCA_017457545.1 Clostridia bacterium | reverse complement strand
GCGTGATACCGCGCAACCGTCCGGCTCAGTTCTAGTTAATTATAAATAAAAAAATTAATTTTGTCAAGGCAAAGAAAGAATTACCACCCAAATTTTATTTTTCATTGCGTAGAATATTAGTAGTAAATTAAAAAGGAGCGCCTATGTTTGATATAATAAACGATAAATTACCCATAGCATTTCAAATGGCGCTTTCAACTAACCCAAGCGCCTTCAACACCTTTTTAAGACTGTCGGATACGGAACAGGACAGGGTAATTTCCTCAGTAAAAGGGGCAGAGGGAATAGTGGAAATTAACAGAATAGTAGATAATCTTTGCAATGTGAAGAAAATGTGATAATTATTTGTCTTTTTTTAGAAAATAATATTGAATTTTAATATTTTATATGATATACTTAAGGTGCAATTTAAGTTTGATACGATGCCCCCTACTTATCAAATGCTCTTGCGACCTTTGATAATAGTGAGCGATGGACGTCGGTCACTTTTTTTATTGTAAAATATTTTTGAAAGGAAATCATCATGAGAGAAAAATTAGACAAGTTTTTCAAAATCAGTGAGCGTGGTTCTACTGTAAGAACAGAAATCATTGCAGGTCTTACAACCTTCTTTGCTATGGCTTACATCGTAGTAACTAACCCTAACCAGATCGTTAGCTTCAATACAGCCGGCGACCTTGGCACTATCTGGTATGCTACATATGTTGCATCTATCCTGGTAGCTGTAGTTGGTACGCTCCTTATGGCCCTCTATGCTAAGATGCCCTTTGCACAGGCGTGTGGTATGGGTCTTAACTCATTCTTCTTTGTATCCTTTATTCTTCCCGCACTTCTTTCAGGCGGCGATGTTATCAAGGGATATCAGGAAGGTCTTTTAATCATCCTTCTTTCCGGTATCATCTTTATGATTCTTTCACTTACAGGTCTTCGTGAGTACATCGCAAGAGCGCTTCCCGAAAACCTTAAGAAGGCTATCCCCGCAGGTATCGGTCTCTTCATCGCATTCATCGGCTTCAAGAACGTTGGCATTATTCAGGCTAATCAGTACACATTCGTACAGTTCTTCGACTTCCACGGCGCTATTGCAGGCAAGACATTCTTCGAGGGCTGGAGAGCTATTGCTCCCGTTGTTCTCGCACTCCTTGGTCTCTTCGCTATGGCAGTTCTTTCAAAGAAGAATGTTAAGGGCTCTGTAATCCTTACAATCCTTGGTGTTTCCGTTCTTTACTATCTTACAACCTGGACAGCTCCCGACTTCAACATGGGCGCTATCGGCGAATCCTTCAAGGCATTCGGTACAATCGGCTTTATCGGCGCATTCAAGGGCTTCAGCGTATTCAGTGGCGGTGCTTCCGCAGTTATCAACGCAATCGTTCTTGTAATCACCTTTGCCCTTGTAGATATGTTCGATACAATCGGTACACTTTACGGCACAGCTTCTCAGGCTGATATGATCGACGAAAACGGCGACCCTCAGAACCTCAGAGAGTGCATGAACTCCGACTCCATCGCAACAGTAACAGGTGCTATCCTCGGTACATCCACATGTACAACATTCGTTGAGTCTGCAGCTGGCGTAGGCGCAGGCGGTAGAACAGGTCTTACATCTATTGTAACAGCAGCTTGCTTCTTCCTCTGCCTCTTCCTCACACCTCTTGCAGTTATTATCCCCGGTTGCGCAACAGCTCCTGCACTTATCTATGTAGGCGTTCTTATGCTCAAGGGCTTCAGCAAGGTTGATATGGATGATATTACAAGCGCAGTTCCCGCATTCCTCGCACTTATCATGATGCCTCTTACATACTCCATCTCCAATGGTATTGCAGTAGGCGCTATCTCCTACGTTCTTATCACTGCTTGCATGGGTAAGTATACAAAGAAGGACATTCCTGTAACAGTAATTGCGGTTCTCTTCGCACTCAGATTCTTCCTCGTTACAATGTAATGAAATATAAAATACCGAGCTTCGGCTCGGTATTTTTTTATTTTACAGCCTTGACAAGCCTTAAAAAGTATGATAGTATGTAGGTATACAGACATACTAAAGGAGAATTATTATGGCAGCATGCGAATTTGGTGAGCTTTTAAAGCAGCTTATTAAGAAGGAAGGACTTTCCCAGCAGGATTTTCATAACAAGGTTGGCATTGGTAAGCCCTATTTTTACGATATTCTATCGGGTAAGGTTGCGCCTCCACCCTGTGAGGTTCAGCATAAAATGGTGGCTATTCTTACAAAATCCACACAGGACGAAAAAACCAAGCTTTTCGATATAGCAGCCAAGGAAAGAGGAGAAATCCCTGCCGATATTGCAAAGCTTATTAACGATAATCCTTCTGACATCGGTGCAATCCGTAAAATTCTCAGTGCACTTCTGGTATCAAGAACAATAAAGCTTAATTAATAAAAAAAGTGAGAGCCGTGGCTCTCACTTTTGTTTTACCAACTTATGCGTTTTCAGCTACATCCTCTTCAGCATTTTCTTCAGAAAGAGTAAACTCAATCTCGTCAGAATCCTCAGCTACCTCTTCGGGGCAGCACTCCTCGCATTCACCGCAATCACATTCGTCATTCTCATACTTAGGTGTAAACTCTATGGATACTGTGAAGAATTTCTTGAAAATCAGCATAAATGCAGCAATTGCGCCGGCAACGGATGCCATAACAGCGCAGAAGGCCAAAAGACCTTTAACAAATCCATTTTTCATGAAAATCACTCCTTTTCTCTTATTTACAATAATAATATACCACAAATGTAAATAAAATGCAACTGTATAAATAAAAAATTTACAATATATAATTGAATTTATTCATTTGTTATGATAAAATACTTTTATAATTTTTGATTTTTACACCATAAGGAGTAATAATGGATAAAAAATTGCTTGGTGTAGATTTTGGCGATGCGAGAACAGGTCTTGCCATGTCAGATGCAATGGGCTTTCTTGCAACTGCATGTGGCTGTATCAAGGGTGGATTTGAAAAGACCGCACAGGAGGTTGCCAAGTTTGCACAGGAAAATAATATAGGTAAAATAGTGTTGGGGCATCCTATTAATATGAACGGTACCCTTGGTCCAAGGTCGGAAAAGGCACAGGCCTTCGGAAAAAGACTCAGGGAACTTACGGATATTGAGGTGGTGCTTTATGATGAGCGCTTATCTACTGCCAATGCACACACAATACTTAATATAACTAATACAAGGGGCGCAAAAAGAAAGGATATTATTGATGCAATGAGCGCATCGCTTATCCTTCAAAGCTACCTTGACCGAGAAAGAGAGAAAAAATAATGGATAAAAGTTGCGATTTGGCTTGCCGCAGAAACAAGGTTGGCGGTCAGGCTGTAATTGAAGGCGTAATGATGAAAAAGGGGGAAGAGGTCTCCCTTGCAATGAGAAAAGAGGACGGCAGCGTAGAGGTTCACAAGTCCAAGTTCGTTTCCGTAAAAACCAAGCATAAGTGGTTGAATATTCCCTTGCTTCGCGGAGTTATCGGCTTTGTTGAATCAATGATACTTTCCTTCAGAACCCTTAATAAGTCAACAGAGGTTCTTGAAATTGAGGACGATAAGAAGACAAAGGACAAAGAGGAGAAGTCCGGTGGCGCTATGACTCTTCTTGTAACCACTATCAGCATGATACTTGGCGTAGGCCTTGCTGTTTTACTTTTTATGTGGCTTCCCGGCACACTTACAAAGCTTCTTGAAAAGCTTACAGGACCACTTAATTTCTACCTTAAGGCAGCAATTGAGGGTGTGCTTAAGATATTTATATTTGTTGCATATATTCTTTTGGCAACTCTTATGAAGGATATAAGACGTGTGTTCCAGTATCACGGTGCAGAGCATAAATCTATTGCCTGCTATGAGGCAGGAATGGAGCTTAACCCCGAGAATGCTAAGAAATGT
>JAFTHF010000165.1 GCA_017457545.1 Clostridia bacterium | reverse complement strand
CTTTGAAAAGACAAGCACACGTACACGCTGCAGCTTTGAGGTGGCAGCACACGACCTTGGAATGGGCGTTACATATCTTGACCCCACAGGCTCACAGATAGGCAAAAAGGAAAGCATTGCAGATACTGCAAGGGTTCTTGCATCTATCTATGACGGTATTGAATACCGTGGCTACGGGCAAAAGATAGTAGAGGAGCTTGCCAAGTATTCAAGGGTTCCTGTTTGGAACGGACTTACAAATGAGTTTCACCCTACACAAATTCTTGCAGACTTTCTTACCATTAAGGAGCACTTTGGCACTCTTAAGGGAATAAAATTTGTTTATATGGGCGATGCCCGTTACAATATGGGTAACTCACTTATGGTGGGCTGTGCCAAAATGGGTATGGACTTTGTTGCCTGCGCACCGGAAAAGTATTTCCCAAGTGCAGCTTTAGTGGCAGAGTGCGAAAAAATCGCCAAGGAAACAGGTGCGACTATCACCCTTGAAAGCGACAAGGCTAAGGCACTCAGTGGCGCTAATGTAATCTACACAGACGTGTGGGTTTCTATGGGAGAGCCCTATGAGGTATGGGAGGAGCGCTTAAGTGAGCTTTATCCCTATCAGGTAAACAGTCAGGCTATGGCAATGGCAGATAAAAATGCTGTGTTTATGCACTGCCTGCCTGCATTCCACGATTTAAAGACAGGCATAGGCAAGGAAATAGGCGAAAAGTTCGGCTATGACGCCCTTGAGGTAACCGATGAGGTCTTTGAGTCCGATGCGTCTATAGTTTTTGAGGAAGCAGAGAACAGAATGCACACAATTAAGGCAGTCATTGCTTCAACGATTTGAAGCAAGCCTGCAATGAAATAAATTCGCCTCTGCGAATTTATGATATATTTGCTACGCAAATGTGATATATCGGCTGTGCCGATGTGATATATTTGCTATGCGAATGTTATTAAAGAAATAAGAAAAAGAGCAAGTCTGACTTGCTCTTTTTTTATGAATTGATGCTACATATTATTCATAAAAGCTGTGGTTACCGATTTTGGCAAAGAAGGGTCGGTTTTTTGATACCCAGCTTCCCGGTGCTTTGACGGGGTTGACAAAATAGATTATCTTGTCACTTACGGTGTAGCCCTCAAGACAGATTTTTGCTGCCGCAATGCTTTCTGCATTAGGTGTTTTATAGATTGTACCGTTTGCGGTAGGGGAGAACTGTACGCCGTAGCGCTTATCAAAAATAACTCCGTAGATAGTGTTGGGATATGCGCTTGAGCGCACTCTGTTAAGAATAACATTTCCAACAGCTATCTTACCACGAAGGGGCTCAGCACCGCTTTCTGCGTAGATAATTCTTGACAGCCAGTACACCTCATCCTCACGGTAAAACCTTGCCCCCGACATAATTCCGCCGCTGCCACGGGTAATTCTGAAGCCGTGGAGGGCGCTATCCCAGCTGATTTTAGCATCAAAGGCCTTGGCAAGAAGCAATACAGGGGCATACATAGTGCCTGAGCGCATATAAATGGGCGCCTCAGTGTACAGATATCTGCCGTTTGCGATTATGTAGTTGCTTCCGTCCTTACATTCAAGGGTAAGATTGTTTGTTTTTACTGTAAGGGTGCGAGTAGAGGAGCTGTATGTAACCTTGGCATCAGGGTACATAGTAGTGGAAAACTTACGTATTCCCACATAGGTGGTGTTATACTGCACCTGCACGTTTCCGTAGTATCTGTCTCCGTCAATAATAATGCTTACTCCGCCCGATGCGTTCAGAGGAAACGCCATAAGGCCTACAAGCATACAAAGGAAAACAGCAAAGGAAACAGCTCTTTTCATTTTATGTCCTTTCCTTATTCATGCATGATAATATCTTAAATTGTAAAAATTGCGCATAATTACTCTAATATTGTAGCATAGGAAAAATAGAAAATCAAGGAACAATATTTGGTAAGGAAAATTAAGGAAAAATGGGAGGATGTGTAGATTATTCCTTTTTAATTATACTTCTTGCCCACCGTATATCTGCCCGTGAAATCGCACCTGTCAGCACAGAGAATACAAGATATACGGCAGCGGTTAAAATAATTTCCCAGCTTAGCCTTAAATAGCTGACTGTTACTGTGGGACTGAAAATATGTCTTATAATAAATGTGGAAATTATGATAACGGCAAGGGGCTTTATAACCCACCTTGACACCGACGGGCAAAGACCTGTTATATTAAGCAGACGGATAAGGCTTGCCGAGGTGTTAAACAGCTCCGTAATAAAGATTGCAGACACGTACCCCTCAATTCCAAGGGTGGGAAGCAGAGTTAAAAGCAGAATTATACTGATAAGGGAGTCGGCAATATTTACCCTCATTGAGTAAATCTGCTCACCAAGACCCTTTAGCATAGTGTCCGTTGCCATATCAAGATACATAAGGGGGATAAGAGGGGCAAGAAGACGGATATACCGTGATGCCTCAGCGCTTTTGTACATAAGAATACCGATTTCGTGGGAAAAGGCCATAAATATGCCTGCTACAAGGAGTGAAAACAATAGTGTCACGCTTATAACTCTGCCAACTATATATTTTATTCTTTTCCTGTGTCCCTCTGCCTGTGATGATGAAAGCTCAGGCACTAAGAGAGAGGAAAAGGCGCTTAAAATTGCGCTTGGGAAATATAAAAGAGGAATTACCATTCCGTGGAGAACTCCGTAGGAGGCAAGGGCAGACTTGAAATCTGCTCCGTTTTTTCTTAACCCAAAGGGGATAATAAGATGCTCAACTGTGGAAAGGGCAGAGCGCACATAGGCGCTGATTGCCACGGGAAAGGCAAGGCTGAAAACCTCGCTGAAATTATGGCTTTTTTCGGAAAGGTGGGTAACGTACCCCCGTTTTTGACTTATTTTTTCGGAAAAGCCGTGTTTTTTCCTGTCAAAAATATAAAGAAGCAGATATACAATGGTGCTGCCAACCTCTGCAATTGCGCCCCCACAGATTACAGCCATACACCCGTCCTCTACGGAGTCTGCAAGGCAGAGAAAGAGAGAAATAACAGCAATAATTTTTATCCCCTGCTCACATATCTGGGCAATTACATTTTTATATACCCTTTGCACCCCACAGAAATATCCGTTTAAGGTAGAGGATATGGCAATAAGGGGCAGAGTAAGGGCAAGTACTCTAAGAGGGCGTATTGTTCGGTAGTCCTTTAAAAGCAGAGTGCCTATATTTTCTGCGCTGATAAGCAAAGCTACTGTGGCAGTAAGAGAAAAAATAAGGGCATAGGAAATGCCGTTTCTCAGGATTTTTCCAAGAGACGTGTATGAATTCTTATCGGGAATACCGTAATTTTCCTTGTAGCTTGCAGAAATCAAGCGCACCATACAAAGATTTATACCCGATGTGGCAACGGTAAGAGAAAAGCCGTATACGCTGCCTATAAGGGTAATAATGCCCATACCCTCAGCGCCGATTTTTGATGTAATGTACGCATTAAAGGTAACGCCGATGCCACGCAGAAAAATTGTGGCAAGGGCAAGGAGAATACCGTTTAAAAAATATTTTTGTACCCTTTTTATATTGCCCACCCCCTTTAGAAAATTTATATGACCGAAAAGGGAGCTTTATCATTGATTTTTACATTTTTATATGATAATATATTATTGAATTGAGGTGATTTTATGGAATGGCTTTCCCGTACCGAAATGCTTTTCGGCGCTGATAAGGTGTCCTTGCTTAAGGATAAAAGAGTTATTGTTTTCGGTGTTGGCGGAGTAGGTGGATATGTGTGTGAGGCGCTATCACGAAGCGGCGTTGGCACAATTGATATAGTTGATAACGATACTGTGTCCCTGTCCAATATTAACAGACAGATTATTGCCCTTACCTCCACAGTAGGTATGCCAAAGGTAGAGGTAATGGAAAAGAGAATGAGGGATATTAACCCTCATATTAATGTACACGCCTACAACACCTTTTATATGCCCGATAAGGCAGAGGAATTTGACTTTTCCTCCTATGATTATATAATTGACGCAATCGACACAGTAAGCGGTAAAATCAGCCTTGCAGTAGAGGGAGAGCGCTGTGGCACTCCCGTAATTTCCTCAATGGGCGCAGGGAATAAGACTGACCCTACTGCCTTTAAGGTGACGGATATTTATAAAACCTCCGTTTGCCCTCTTGCCCGTGCAATGCGAACAGAGCTTAAAAAAAGAGGGGTGAAAGCCCTCAAGGTAGTCTATTCAGAGGAAAAGCCCGTTACCCCCATTTATCCTGAGGATATGGAGCTTACAAGAAAGATGCCCCCTGCCTCCTGTGCATTTATCCCCTCAGTTGTGGGACTGATTGTAGCATCTGAGGTGCTCAAG
>JAFTHF010000018.1 GCA_017457545.1 Clostridia bacterium | reverse complement strand
TTTAAACCATTTTTTAAAAATATACAATAGTTTTTTTTAAATTCCTTCATTTTTTCCCTCTTGCATAAAAAATTTTAAGGTTTTTTGTTGATTTTTGGAAAAATAAACTAAAAATTCAATTTTCCCATATATTTTAGTTTGACATATAATAAAATCTTTGATATAATATGTCTGTGATACTTGATTATGTATGGTTGGAGGTACTATTTTGAAGGTTTTTGACAGCTTTTTAGGTAATGAAGAAATAAAGAAAACCTTGGGTAATGCCATAGCCAACGGAGGCTTTTCCCACGCATACATTATTGAAGGCGCTAAGGGTACGGGAAAGAAAACCATCGCCCGTCTTGCCGCTGCCGCAATTATCTGTAAGGACGAAAGCAATCTTCCCTGCGGTAAGTGCTTAAGCTGCAGAAAAATCCTTAATGACAACTGTGCAGATGTACGCTTTCTTGAGATAACAAAGGTTGAACAGGCACGTGAGCTTAAGGCAAAGCTTTATGATAGCTCCGTTGAATGCGACTACAAGATTTACATTATAAATGATGCTCATAAGATGAATTTAAGAGCGCAGAATGCCCTCCTTATTTCTCTTGAGGAGCCACCGAAAAATGTAGTTTTCTTTTTGCTTACCACCGATGCCGGTGCCTTGATTGAAACTATCCGTTCAAGGGCGCAGATACTTCGCACAAAGCGACTTGACGAAGAAACGATATTTGATTATATCAGAAAAAACAGACGTGATATTACCATATCCGATGCTAACCTTAAGGAAATAATTGTTGCCTCTGCCGGCTCACTGGGATATGCACTTGATATGGCAGATACAAAAAGGTCTGAGGCCGTAATTTCTCAACGCTCCAAGGCTGTTGACTTTGTCTCCGCCATCTTAAGAGATGACAATGATGCTGTATCTTTTCTTTTTGGCTTGGCTAACTCCACAAGAGACGAGCTTAAGGAGCTTATATCCTTATCCCTTGATGTTCTTGGAGATATTATGGCTGTAAAAAAGGATTCAGGCGCCACTCTTTACTTTTTCTCCTCTCACGAATGCGCAAGAGAGCTTTCCTCCAAATACAATATGTCACGTATTATCAGTGTTTACAATGCGCTTCTTACTGCTCTTGACGATTTGAATTCCAACTCACAGCAGGCGCTTACACTGATGTCTATACTTACAAATTCCGCTAAGAAAGGAAATTAAAATGTCAAACGAAATTAACGAGCTTAATATAAATGCCGAGGAAACAACCGAGGTTGTTGGTATATGCTTCAAGGACGGTGGTAAGGTTTACTACTTTGCACCTAATGGCACAAATGCCAAGGTTGGCGAGTTTGCTATTGTTGAAACTGCCCGCGGCCTTGAATTCGGCAAGGTGGCTTGTCAGAATAAAGCTGTAAAAAATGACGATGTGGTTCAGCCTCTTCGCTCCGTTGTACGAATCGCTACACCTGATGATGTAAGGGTTAATGAGGAAAACAAGCGTAAGGAAGCCGAGGCTATGAAAATATGTCAGGTTAAGGTTAATGAGCATGGGCTTGAAATGAAGCTTATTGAGTCCGAATACACCTTTGACTGCTCCAAGCTTACCTTCTATTTCACAGCAGACGGAAGAATTGACTTCCGTGATCTTGTAAAGGATCTTGCATCCACCTTCAAGACAAGAATTGAGCTTCGCCAGATAGGTATAAGAGATGAAGCGAAATTTATGGGTGGTCTTGGTATTTGCGGACGTCCCTTCTGCTGCTCATCATTCTTGCCAGACTTTGTACAGGTATCAATCAAGATGGCAAAGGAGCAGAATCTTTCCCTTAACTCTGCAAAGATTTCCGGTGCCTGTGGCAGACTTATGTGCTGCTTAAGATATGAATACGAAACATATCTTCAGGAGGCGAAAATAACTCCTCCCGTAGACTCAACAGTAAAGACCCCCGAGGGTGTCGGTACAGTTGTGGAGGCTAACGCACTCCGTGGCTTATTAAAGGTTTCAATCAACGATTCCGTTAAAACCTTCAAGCGTGATGACGTTAAGGTGATAGCTCCTCCTAAGCCTAAAAAGCCTAACGGTGCTGAGGCTAAAAACGATATAAATGAGGCTGACGAGAGTCAAATATAAAATTATATATTGACAAATTCAAAATTTGTGATAAAATAAAGTTGTAAAAATCTAAGGAGGTACTTACAATGGCTTATAAGATTACTGATGAGTGCATCGGTTGTGGTGCTTGTGCAGACGCATGTCCTGTTGAGTGCATTACCGAGGCTGATGGAAAGTATGTAATTAACGCTGACGAGTGCGTATCTTGCGGCTCTTGCGCAGGCGCTTGTCCTGTTGGCGCTCCTGTTGAGGAATAATTCACACTTACATAAACATATAACGGAGCGCACGCGTGCTCCGTTATTGTTTTGATAGCTATTTAGGTACATATTATGATAAGAGAAGACGAAAGAATCAACGAAATTAACGATAATCTTAAACTGATAGAAAAGAAAAACGGACTTACCTTCGGTACAGATGCTTATCTGTTATCTGCCTTTTTGCCTAAAAGGCAGAATCTTGTGGGTGCTGAGCTGGGCTGTGGCACAGGAGTAATCTCTCTACTTGCCACCTCACGCAAAAAGTGTCGACACGTGTACGCTTTTGAGGTTCAAGGGGAGTTTTGCGACCTTACAGAAAGGAATGCCCGTCTTAACTCATTTGAGGATAGAATAACAGTTATCCACAAAAATGTGCGTGATGCTATGCCGACTGATACGGAAAAAGAGGTTGATTTTGTATTTACAAATCCTCCTTATATGAAAACCGACTCGGGTAAGGCAAATATAAATGACGAAAAGAATATTGCACGTCATGAGGTGTGTGGCGACATAAATGATTTCTGTGCCTGTGCAAAAAGACTTTTAAAGCACGGCGGTAATTTTTATGTTGTGTACCGTCCCGACAGAATGACAGACCTTATCTGTGCGCTTAGAAATAATAATTTAGAGCCTAAAAAAATCACATTTATATACCCAAATTCGACCACTCCCCCTTGTCTTTTGCTTATTTCAGCCAAGCTTGGCGGTAAGAGTGGAATAACCGTGACCGAGCCTGTGCATAT
>JAFTHF010000164.1 GCA_017457545.1 Clostridia bacterium | reverse complement strand
CCCGTTTATCCCGGGGGCTGTGGGAGTGGGATATGACTCTGTTGACGTTTACGACCATCACGGCTCAGAATTTGATATGCCCTGTGTGGGTCTTTCTATGTATCTTTTGTCGGAAATCAGTGAAAAATAAAGAAAATCGGACACATGGTGTCCGATTTTCTTATTTTTTAAGAATTTTCTTAATATTATTTGCAAGAAGCATAGAGCCGTATGCGTTAGGGTGAACTCCGTCGCTGAAGCATTCATCAACATTAGGCACAAGGGTAAATCCGTCTACAACTCTTACATTCGGATACTTGGCACAAGCGTCCTTAATTGTGTTGATGCACCACATAAAGCGAGGCCAGTCCACATTGTTATTGCGCCAGAGAGGTGTAACGGAAAGTACGGGAGTGTTGGGATAAAGCTCTGTAAGTCTTTTATAAAACTCCTCAACTGCGCCCTTGTAATCATAAAGCTCAATGGGTGTATCATAATAGTTTGTACCAAGGAAGATTACAATTCTGTCAGGGTCAAAGCCCTCAAGCCTTGTAAGGTCACGGGGCTCATAGCGATAGCCTCCGATGCCTTGGCCCAAAAGGTTATAGCCTGTTTCTCTTGTAAGAATATTAAGGTATGCTGCAGAGGTAATATCAGGGCCTGCTCCTTGGGTAATAGAGTCACCTAGAATGTAAATCTTCTCCCCCTTATCCTTTACGGATTTGTAGCTGCCGTTTAAGGTGAAATTTTTAATGGCAAGCTCACTTTCGTTAGGCAAATAAATAGCCACCTTTTTTTCACCCTCCGGGAGAGAATACTGGATTTTACCCTTCAACGTGTCGTTTATTTTATATACTGAGGTTAAAACGCCGTCAATATAAAGGTCAACTGTGTTGGCTCTTTCGTGAGAATGGGAGGTCTTATATTCGAAGGAAATTTCTGTGGCATCTGTAATAAGCTCAAGACGGATACAGCCTGTAAACTTTGCTCTCATTCTCCAGCCCCAATCGTAGCTTTCCTCTGCCATAAAATCAAGCTGAGACTTACTGTAACGGTAAAAGGTTACATATCCTCTTTCTTCCTTGTAGTAAAGAGTATTCTTTGCAAATTTATTAAGGGTTTTTGCTGTAAGCTTCATAAAGTATCTCCTATATTCTTTGGCGCTTCTATTTTACTAAGCGCTTTTTTAAATTTAAATGTAAAGAGTATTGCGGTAAAGGTAACCGCAATTATATCTGCAATAGGCTCTGCAAGGAAAACTCCTGTTACCTTGTTTTCTGTAAGAGCTGGAACAATGTAAATAAGGGGCAGCAGCAATATAAATTTACGTACCACAGCCACAGTGACGGATGAGGCAGCCTCTCCTAAGGATACAAAGGTCATCTGACATGCCACCTGTATTCCGAAGATTAACATACCGGCAAAGTAAATTCTTAATGCTTTCGCTGCGTATTCAACCAGCTGTATGCTTGGTGTAAACATAGCTGCAAATGCTCTTGGGAAAAGCATTACCGCGCTCCACAGCGTAACTGAATAGATAAGGCAAGAGCAGAGCAACAATTTAAAGGTTTTTTTAACACGTACCGAATTTTTTGCGCCATAATTGTAGCTGAGAATAGGCTGTGCGCCCTGAGCAATGCCCTGTAAGGGAAGCATAGCAAACTGCATTACGCTTACAAGAATTGTCATAGCGCCAACGGCAATATCTCCACCGTAACGGAGAAGCGAGGAGTTAAAGCAGATTGAAATCACGCTTTCGCTTGCTTGCATAATAAATGTGGCGGTGCCAAGGGCAATACAGGGTAAAATAAGCTTATATGATACAAAAAGATTTTCCTTTTTTAGCTTAAGCAGTGTTTTCTTACCGAAAAGGAAGGAGAGAACAAAGATGCAGGCAAACAGCTGAGAAATAATAGTAGCAAGGGCAGCACCCTGAACTCCCATATCAAAGGCGTAAATAAACACAGGGTCAAGTATAATATTTGATACAGCACCGATTATTACGGAAAGCATTGATATTCTTGTGAAGCCCTGTGCAGAAATAAAGGCATTCATACCTAGGGTAAGCTGAACGAAAAGGGTACCCAAGGCGTAAATACTCATATAGCTTGATGCGTATTCAATAGTGTTGTCACTTGCGCCAAAGGCAAGAAGCAAATCCTTATTCCAGATAAGCAGCACTAATGTTAAAATAACCGAAACAATAATTTGGAGGGTAAAGCAGCCACCAAGTGTTTTTTCTGCCGTATCCCTATCTCCCTTACCCATAAAAATAGAAGCTCTGGGCGCACCGCCTGAGCCAACAAGGGCAGCAAAGGCAGAAACAATCATAATAAGAGGCATACATACGCCAACACCTGTCAAGGCAAGGTCGCCAACCTCGGGCATATGACCTATAAAAATCCTGTCAACTATATTGTAAAGCATATTTACAAGCTGGGCGACAACGGTTGGAATTGCTAATTTAAAAAGCAATCTTCCAAGGGGCGCACTGCCGAGAAAATCCTTATTTTTATTCATAAGTACCTCCTGTTCTTCCCTTAAATTATACTATTTAGCCCTCAAAATGTCAACATTGATGACCTATTAACTTATAAAAATCTTGCCATTTACGTAATAATATGGTATACTTAAAATATAAAAAGCTTTTACGAGGTGGAATATGGATTTTAATGTAAGTATATACGAAAACAGAAAGGCAAAGGGCTCACCCTTGCTTGTTGCTCACCGTGGTGTATGTGGCGCTAACGTGCCCTGCAACTCTATTGCTGCATATAAAATAGCTCTTTTACAGGGTGCTGATGTGGTGGAAATCGACGTTTCCAAGTCAAAGGACGGAAAGTTCTATGTTTTCCATCCGGGTATGGAGCATGTTTTCTTAAGAAGCGACAGAAGAATTTCGGAGATGGATTCCTCTGAGGTCGATGCACTTTTCCTTGTAAATCAGGACAGCGTTAAGACCAGCTACAAGGTGCCAACTCTTTCAGAGGTTCTTGCGCTTTTAAAGGATAAGGTATATATAAATGTAGATAAATACTGGACTGATGTTGAGGGTATTACAAACGAAATCCGTAAGGCAGGAGTAGAGAAGCAGGTTATTGTAAAAACCTACGTAGATGAAAAGAGCCTTGCGGCAGTAACTAAATATGCCCCCGACTTTATGTTTATGCCTCTTGTATGGGGTAAGGATACCGTAACAGATAAGCTTCTTGCAGAGGGAGTTAACGTAATCGGCGCTGAGGTACTTTTTGATAAGGAAAGCTGCGAGTGTGTAAGCGATGAATATATCAAGTCTATGCACGATAAGGGACTTATGATATGGGTAAACTCCATTATCTATGATGAAAATGCAGTTATCTCTGCTCACCGTACCGACGATGGCTCACTTACAGGTAACCCCGATGAGGGCTGGGGCTGGATTATTGATAAGGGTGCTGATTTTATCCAGACCGACTGGCTTTTGATGCTAAGAGATTATATCAACAACAGAAAATAATATAAAACGGCAATCGCAGTGTGCGATTGCCGTTTTTTGTTGCTTTATTGCTAAAACTAACGTACGTATGTGAGGTTTACGCTTTCTCCTGCCTTTAATTCAAGACAAACAAACTTATCTCCGTGCTTACTTGCTTTTCCGCAAGAGGAAGTCAAATTATAGCCACGGGGTGCGCCAATATCCACATTTTTGTCGTAATCTGCGCTGATAGTGGCAACTACCTCGCTTTCGTTCCACTCAATGCTTACAGAAAGTCCACCGCGAACCTGTAAATTAGTAGCCTTACCGCATTTCCATTCCTTTGGCAAGGCGGGAAGAAGCTTAATTTTATCAAGGTCGGAGTACATAAGCATTTCATAAACTGCAGCAGTATACCCCATATTTGCATCAATCTGGAAGGGCGCATGTCCACCGTGTATATACTTAAGCGTAACACCCATATTGCGCCAGTCGTTATGGTATGTGTAGAAGTTGTCACCTGTACAGAAGCGAGTAAGCAGGTCAAGACATTCCTTTGCACGTGCGCCATCGCTTAATCGTGCATAAATGTTAGCCATATGGGCAAGGCTCCAGCCACTTTGATCCTTAAGGCCGATACAAAGTCGCTTTTCAACTGCCACCTTCATGGCATCGTAAATTTTCTTGTTATCCTGCTCATTAATTTCAAATCCGGGGAAAAGAGCATAGATGTGGGACTCGTGTCTGTGCTGATAGTTATCCTTAAAGTCGGGATGCATCCACTCCTTGATAGCTCCATCCTCATTTATTTCGTATTCGGGAATGTCAGCTATCATTTTGCGCCACGTGGTCGCTTTTTCTGCATCAATTCCGAACTCATCGCACACGGAAATAAGATTTGTAAGAAGCTCCTTTACAAGGGCAAAGTCCATAGTTGCATTAATACTGCAGCTTACCTCACCCGAGCACACCTCATCACCGAGAGGTCGGTTGTCGGGGGAATCGGAGGGATAGGACTTAAGCTTACCGTTTTCATCGTAAACAAGGAAGTCCTCATAGAACTGGGCTGCCTCCTTCATAAAGGGGTAAGCCCTTTCCATTAAGAAATCCTTATCGAGAGTGTATCTGTAATAGTCGAAATAAATTGCGCTTATCCAAGCAGAGCTACCTGTCCAGTAAAGAACGTGGGGCTGTAAATTATCCTTTCTTCCGTTGGAATTGTCCATAAACAAGGGAAGAAGAATACCACGGCAGCCGAAAAGTCGCATTGCGTTTTCTCTGTAATGGTCCTTGAACTTATCGTAAAGGTTGAAAAGAGGCATAACCGCATCGGCAAGACCGCCTGTGTACGCCTGCCAATATGCCATCTGGATATTTTCATTGTTAAAATAGGTACATGCCCAGGCAGGAGAGTAGGCTCCGTTCCATAAGCCCTGAAGATTTGCTGGGCAGTCGCAGCCGTGGGAGGAGGAGATAAGAAGATATCTGCCAAAGTCAGCCATTTTTTCAGCCACACGGATATCAACCTCGCCTTGATAGCTCTTTAAAAGAAGCTCCTCATTTGTAGCATTGTCCTTATCGGCGCAAAGCTCAATAGTTGTACCAAGGAAAAGCTTTGAAAATTCCCTTGAATGGCGAAGAAGGGCTTCATCAAATGAAAAAGTGAATTTATCCACATTCTTTTTCATTTCTTCAATGTCCTGTGCCTTATCTTCTATGTTAAGGGCAATAGTGATTTCGGTAGCGCCTGTAACCTTAATGCTGTTATCAAGGGCAAGTGCGCCCTCCATATCTATTTTACGTCTCTTAACCTTATAAATATTTTCAGTCTGACCGTCGGTATAAACAAGCTTTATAATTCCCGAGTAGTCAAGCTTACCCTCTGTCTTACAGCGAGAGTAAATGTAGTCACCCTGGGAAACGCTGTAAAACTCATCGCAATTGCGATAATCAACCCAGTCAGCAAGGTCGTGGCGCTCAAGGGCGAATATCATATTAAAGGGGGAATCCTTCTTTATATTAATTAAAAGAAGATTATCTGCTTTGGATACAAAGGCGGTTCGCACCCATTTTGAGCCGTTATCCTTATAGGAAACCGTGCAAACTCCGTTTACAAGGTCAAGCTCACGTCTGTATTCTGTGGGGGCGCCGAGAGTGCCGAATATCATACGGATATCAAAGGCAGGATAGAATTTGCCCTTGGCACCGCTGTAGCCCTTTTCCTTTAAAGCCTTTGTGTAATAATTTTCAGCCTCAAGGTACCTTTTTTCGTCCATAAGACGGCGTACCTCCTTAAGACTGTCAGACACATCGGGAATCTCCGTTGTTCTTGCGTAGTTAAAAAGAGATTCGTGATTTATAAGAACTCTCTCATCGTAAACGCAGCCGTAAACGGATGCGCCGATTCGTCCGTTGCCTATGGGAGTAGTATCGTTCCAGTTGGATGCGGGATATGTATTAATCAGCTTTTTCTCCATAAAAATCAGCTCCTCGACAGAATATTTTTATACTTAAAAATATTTTAGCATATCTTGAAAGAAAAATCAATTTATCCATTGAAATATTTGAAACATTGTGCTAACATAGGGGTAAAGTTTATTTTTAATACCAAGGTGGTAGTATTATGTTTAGCGAATCCAAGGATAAAGCTCTCTGGGAGCGTGTACGCACATCAGATGTATACGCAAGACACAGAAAGGAAATCAAGGAAAAGTATGATGCGCTATTCAAGGTTGCACCAAGACCGAGAAGTGCGCAGGAAATTATTGAAAACAAAGATCATCAGACATATTACCGTACAATAGGTCAGCTTCAGGCATCTGCCCTTATGGCACTTATTTATCCTGACAATGAGGAATATTATAATAGCCTTGTTGATACTGTTTGGGCATACTGCAATGAATATTCCTGGGCGCCCCTTGGACACTATAATGAGTATTATGACAGAACCCCTGCAGATTATGACCCCGGTCTTATAGATATTTTTGCAGCATCTATTGCATTTTCTATGGCTGAAATCAAGTCACTTTTTGCTGACAGATTTCCGAAGCTTCTTATTGACAGAATGACAGCGGAGATTCGCCGTCACGCAATTGAGCCATTCCTTGAGAGAAGATTTTTCTGGGAGCATCATAATAATAACTGGACAGCCGTATGCGCAGGCGCTATCGGTGGTATGCTTATGTATGAGGCACCCGAAATCTTTATGCAGGAAAAGCATCGCTTTGATTCAGCAATGGAATGCTATCTTGCCAGCTATAAGGAGGACGGTATGTGCGTAGAGGGTACGGCATACTGGGGCTTCGGCTTTGGCTTCTTTGCAGCTTATGCTATGCTTCTTCGTGAGTTTACAAACGGAGAATGTGACTATTTCAAGCGTCCTCTTGTAAAGGCGATTTCCATGTATCTTCAGAAGATGATTCTTCAGAAGAATGTTATGGCTATGTTCAGCGACTGTAATATTAAAGAGGGCTACTGGACAGGTCTTCCTCATATGCTTAAGACTATCTATCCCGACGATATAGAAAAGCTTCCTGCTGACAGAGGCACGATTATGGCGTATGTTCACCTTTGCTTTTCTCTTCGCAGCGTAGTATATTATAATCCCGACTTTGTTACCGACAAGCTGGAAAACAAGGTTTACCCAACCCTTTGCTACTTTACAAAGAGAACAGACTATTACGGCTTTGCTGCCAAGTGTGGCAACAACGGTGAAAGCCATAACCACAATGACGTTGCGTCCTTTATTCTTACAAGAAATAATAAGGAGATTTTCTGCGACTTGGGTTATATAGGACCATGTAATACTCCCGGATATCACGGAAGCAGAAGATACGAATATTTTAATCCGTCCTCATTTTCTCACAGCGTTCCATACTTTAATGGTAAGGGACAGGACGGCACCGATATGCGTGACGATGTGTTTACTGTTTATGACGAAAAATCGGAAACACTTACAATGGACTTTGCTCAGGTATACGAGGTAGACGTTCCTCAGCTTAAAAAAGCGACACGTGTCTTCACATTTTCCGATGATGTAATAACCTTAAAGGATAAATTTGAGGTAACAGAGAAGACAGAAATCGTGGAGCGCTTTGTAACCACCATTCAGCCTGTAATCACAGGTGACACAGTTACAGTTGATGACGTGCGTGTTTCTGCCTGTGGCATTAAGCCAAGAATTATAGAGGTCCCCTTTGTAAATCAGCTCATGCAGGAAAACGGTACATACGATGATATCGCCTACTGCGTTGAATTCGTCCTCCCAGAAAACGAAACAGAAATCACCGTCACCTTCGATATGTCAAATCAATAAAACAAAAGACAGTACCATGGTGGTACTGTCTTTTTTATGGCGCGCCCCGGGGGATATCGCTCTTGAATTTTGCAAGACAGTTAGCCCAAATCGTTTATTATGTCTTGCAAAATCCTTCGGTCATCGGCTAAAACGTGCCACCGGCACCTTTCTTAACGCCTGGGTTCGAATCCCCCTTGTGAGATTTTGCAAAATAAAAAGGGTAGCACTCACAAGAAGTACTACCTTTTTATATGGCGCGCCCCGGGGGATTCGAACCCTCGACCTACCGGTTCGTAGCCGGGCACTCTATCCGCTGAGCTAGGAGCGCTTATTTATTGCGTATGATATAATACCACAATATTTTCTTTTTGTCAAGTGCTTTTTTCAATTTTCTTAATTCAAAAGAAAAATTTATCCTTTTTAATTTTAAAAAGGTATTGACAAGGCAAGAATTATTGTGTATAATTATATGGCAAACTAAGAAACGGCGGTTTGTGCAACCTTGGTTGCGTACTTTTTTGGAGAAGTACTCAAGTGGCCGAAGAGGCGCCCCTGCTAAGGGTGTAGGTCGGGTAACCGGCGCGGAAGTTCAAATCTTCTCTTCTCCGCCAAGAAAAAGGACACCAAATTGGTGTCCTTTTTTGTTTGCATCGGCAAGATTTCATCTATGTTGACAAAGCGCAGCATCTGTGATATAATAAGGTAAAATACACTAATGGCATAGATTAGATAACTTATAGGAGGAAATACGATGAGAAAAATCATTCAACATCCAGTCTATGGAAAAATCATTTACACCGAGGGCTTTTGGACAGGTAAAAAGGATTTAGCCGTGCCGGGACACGATGTACATCAGGTTTCCAAAAGATCATTTTTGGTTGACGGAAAAAGCGCTCTTCTGATAGGAAGCTACCTTGGTGGCATGAGACTGTCTCTTGACGGTGAAACTATAGAGATATCGGCAAAGCCAAAATGGTACGAATTTGTTCTTGCAATTCTCCCCTTTATCTTTATATTGGTTTGGGGTAACAGCGCTGCGCTCTGCTCGATTTTCCCCGTTATAGGTGGAGCAATTGGCGGTGCGATAGGCGGTATTGGTATAATAGCATCTCTCTTACTTATGAAAAAATCAACATCTGCCATAAACAAGATGCTTATAGGAATAGGCGTATTTGCTGCCACAGTTTTTGTTGCATTCCTCTTAGCTTTGGCATTTTTAGCACTTGCTGCATAATTAAAAAAGGACACCACAAGGTGTCCTTTTTCTTTATACAATTGTTTTTACAAAGGCGTACGAGTCGGTAAGATATTTATTCTTGCCGTTGTCCCAGTGACCAAAGCGCTCAAAGGTGTCCGGACTAACAAAGAATGCCTCCTCCCAAATAGTGTGGAAGGGCCCAAAAAGATTTCTGTTGCTGACGGTTAATGTAAGCTCAATTTCATTTTCGCCCACCTTAAGAGCCTTTGAAATATCAAGTCTGCCTGAGAACATCATTCTGCCACAGTCCATACCGTTTACCTTAATGTCAATCAGGTGGAAGCGCTTGTCAATTACAAGCTCCCTGTGGGTGCTGTCCACCGTAACAGTCTGCCTTAGCTTAATATCTCCTGCAAAGAATGGGAAGCCGTCAAGAATAAGGGAGCTTATTTTGTTTTTCTGCTCACCCATACGGAAACCGTTACCGTTTATAACATTATCCATTTTGCCACGGACAAATTCACCGTAAATACCGAAGTCGCCCATAAGATAAACAGGCTCAATGTTGGTGTCATAAACTAAGCAATTCTTAATGCTTTCTGTTACGTTTTCGCCGAAGAGAGCATAGTAAACCTGCTCACTCTGGTAATAATCCTTAACTATAACTATCTCATTTTTACCAAGCCTCAAAAGGTCTGCCACATCGTAAAGATAGGTGCTTCTTTCGTATTCCCAAGTTCCGATTTTATGGGCAGAGCTTCCGTTTATGCACACGTCAAGGCACTTTTCCTCAGCAAGCAAGGTGCATTTGCTGGGTAAAGCATCTATATCAAGCTCATATTTAAGATACAGCTTACCCTCATATCTTGATTTAAGCAGAATATCGAACACGCCCATATGGTGAACAGGCTCAGAGTAGGATATTCCGTCAAGGGAGTAGCGTATCATATCAAGGGTGAAAAAGTTGTCAACCTTGTCTGTTAATTCAAAGGAATTATTAAGAGTTAAGGGCAAAAGGGCAGGGGATGTGTCTGTTTTTTTGTTAGAGGCATAGAGAATACGACTTTGACCCTCATAAAAATGAAGCTTACCCGACACCACACGGTAGCTATCTGTAAGAATATCGTATTCTTCAAAGGAGGAATAGCCATCTATACTGATTATTGCGTCTGTTTCCTTGCCGAGATTTGCTATATAGACAAATTCTTTGCCATCGCTATCCACCCTGTAAGAAGCACGAACATTGTCGTTTTTCTCCATTTTAAAATGCGAATTTGCACAAATTTCCTCATACGTAGTGTTATTTTTGAGATATTCGTAGTCAAATTCCTTGCCCTCAAGGTGGGTAGGCTTCTTGTCGCTTATTAAAATTTTACCGCCGTTTTTCACATACTCACAAAGGAATGCTTCAGTTGACTTATCCATTGTAAGCATTGTAGGCAGAATTATGTAGTCATATTTGCACTTGCCAACTATGAGGGAGCTGCCCTCAACCTTGCCGTATTTAGCAAGAAGAGTTTCATCAATAAAGTGGTGCTGAATACCCATAGCGCATAGCTTATTACAAAGATTCTTAAATGGCATCTCAAGGGAGTCGCCAAGGCCGTGCCAATTGCTTTCTGGGAAGCGCTTATACTCAAAGTAAGCTGAACGAATAGGGTGAAGCACACCTACATTAACCTGCTCAGTGCTTGTCGAAATAAGCTTACCGAGGTAGGAAAAATAGTCATTGAATTCCTTAAAATTCTTGCGCACCCAAGGATTTATATTAGAATAGTGTGCAGGGTAATCTCTCTTTCTCTGTCCGTATTCGGAATATGGAAGAAGATGCTGACACATCAGGTTAACACCGGAAATATACTGGCACTCTGCAATCTTTTTAAGCTCCAAGGGAGTCACGTCCCAACCGCAGCAGCCGTAGGTTTCGGTAAGTATCTGGTCCTTGCCAAGCTGAGCGCACACACTATCAACCTGCTTAGGTGATATTTCATCGGAAACAGCTCTGCCAAGGTAGTCAATACCGGGGATATGCTCATATTCGTAAAAGGGCATAATACCTGCACAGCACTCCATCTGACCGCAAAGGCAATTTTCCTCAATGTAGTGGCCCATCAGCTTGTAGCCGTTTTCGTCACACCAGTTATAAACCCTCTTTGCATAGTTTTCCAGCATAAGGGTCTGCATTCCTTTCCAGAATTTGTATCGGAAATCCCGATAGCCCTCCTTTTCAACAAACAAAAGTCCAAGCCCGTCAAGAATATCCTCATTGTAGGTATCCTTAAAATACTTGGGCATAACCTTAGTGTAGGGAGTGCCCCAGCGCTGGTACTGAGGCTCATCGGTAAAGAAGCCCTTTAATCCGTGATTATCTCTTTTTTTGTATTCCTCATGTGTAAGAGCAATAAACTTGTCCACCACCTCAGGATTTAATATATCTGCATTAGATGTGGAGTAATGCTCATACACATTAAGACAATTCTTGCTATTTATAGAATCACGCACAAGCGCATCACCGCTTATATCATAGGACACAAGGGCGTTCTTGTCATACTCACCTATTTCATAGGTAAGGTATTTATCGTGGTTTTCTATATCCTCAAGAAGCTTACCACCTACAAATCCGCTTGGCCAACCGTTTTCATCATAGGCGTACGCCTCCATGCCAAGCTCCTTGGCTCTCTTGGCGCAGGCATCAATACAATCAAACCACTTTTCGCCAAGATATTCGGTTTTAAGTCCACCACGGGCGTGCATAAAAAATCCGCCAATGCCGTTTTCATTCATCCATTCTATCTGTTTAATAAGCTCATCCTTGTCAAGCTCGTCATTCCACGACCAGAAGGGTAGAGACCTGTATTTTTTCTCAGTTTGCTTCATATCCGTCCTCCGAAATATAACTGATTTTATTTTAGCACATAAGAAGCGCAAAAGCAATAACTAGTATTTAACGGACAGAAAAAATAACCTGTTTGTACCTTTACTTGCTCCCACGCGTATGATATAATGAATACAACAATAAATATAGGAGGGCGCTATGAGAATACCTGATGATATAAAGAAGTATTTAAAAACAAAGTATTTAGATATCGTTACAAAATGGTTCCTTGCAACATTACTAGTTGCAACATTGGTAGTTTTTTGTAATGAAAGCTTTCATTATATACCAACGGGGGCAAAGGTAGTTATATACACAATTATTTTACTTATTCCTGCTTTTGTGTTTAAAATCCCCAAGCTTATATTTGATAAGTCTTGGGAAGGTACTATTTTAAGCGCCAACTGTCAGGAGGTTGTTGAAAGCGACCACAAGGCAATTCCTAATCTTCCCACATTGCATAAAGAGATTTCTGTGCATTTGGAAGTGCTTTTGCCTAATGAAAAAATAAAAATTATAGATGTTCGTCTTGGAATGTACAATGATGAAACTATAGGCTCACTTAATCGCTACAAGGAAGGCAACAAAATACTCCATGTAAGAGGCACAGAACACTATCAGGTTATCACAGACAGAGATTACAATTGTGTTATGTGTGGACATGTAATTAATAAAATTAAAAAGGTTTGCCCAAAATGCGGACACTCGTTAGATTTAGAATAATAAAGAAGGAAATAACTACAATGAAAAAAATTCTATCAGTGCTTTTAATTTTGACATTTATTTTATCATTTGCATCCTGCGGTAACAAGAATGCTTACGAAAATGTAACAGCAAGGCTTTTTGAAGAATATCCAAAAGCGGGTATGGAATATAATGCGGAGCTAATCGCCTATGCAAAGGGAAACATTGAAAAGAAAACAGATCTTGAGGGAGAAATATTAGCAATAGCTCACTTCCCTTACGTTGCATATCCCGATGCCCCCTTGGTTTTCGTGTATGTTTATAAGTTTGAGAGTAAAAAGGATGCAAAAGCATTCTATGAGGATTGGGCAATGCAGTGGACCTATGCAAAAATAAAGGGAGACACGGTTGTCTACGGAACTAACGATATAATTGAAGATCTTGATCTCTGATATAGGAGAAAAAATGAAAACACCAAACAGCGTGAAATTATATATAAAGGCTAAGTATAAAAGAATTATTTTAAGGTGGATAACTACCACATTAATACTGGCTATTTTAATAATTCTTTGTGATGAAAGCTTTCACTATATACCTATTGAAGCACGAGTAGCTTCATATATTACTATTTTGCTTATACCCGTGTTTGCATTCCGTCTTCCCAAGCTTATATTTGACCGTTCTTGGCAGGGTGTAATTACTCAAATTTACATAGACGATCAGCCATATACGGCATACAAGGATTTTCCGGAGAGCATGTGGGCGAAAAAAACTCTTATTGCATTTGCAACAGTAAGGCTTGATAATGGAGAGGTAAAAACAGTAATGCTTCACCACGGCAAATACAATAATCATTTTGCCACTATCATAGAAAGATACAGTGTAGGCAACAGGATAATTCATATAAGAGGCTCAAATCACTATCAGGTTATCACAAGCGACACAACAAATTGCATTATGTGCGGACACGTGTGCGATATAACAAACTCCACCTGTGAGGAATGCGGTTGCCCTCTTGCAATAAAATAGTTAAAGGCGTCTTTGACGCCTTTTTTGATATTTGACATACGAAATATGTTGTGGTATAATATAGTAAAAAGCAAAGGAGAATATAAATGAAAAAATTACTGTCGATTATATTGGTTCTTACTTTTGTTATTTCCTTGACCTCCTGTGGAAATGCATTTGATAATGCAGTTGAAGAAATGAAAGAGTATGGATTTAATGTTGCCCCCTCAGGCCCTATCTCCTGCTCAAACCTTGAGGATCAAACCGGAATAAAGTTTACAGGCAAAATATTAAGACACTTTTCTTGTATAGATTATGATGAGAAAACACAT
>JAFTHF010000163.1 GCA_017457545.1 Clostridia bacterium | reverse complement strand
TCTTGAGTGCTGCTCAGGCGACCTTGCAGACCTTAAGGTAAAGAGCATAGACGTTGAGGCTTGGTCACCCAGACAGAGGAAGTATTTTGAGGTTGGCTCCTGCTCCAATCTTGGTGATGCGCAGGCGCGCAGACTTAAGATAAGAGTAAACGGTAAGGATGGCAAGTATTTTGCCCATACCCTTAACAATACTGTTGTTGCTCCCCCCAGAATGCTTATTGCATTCCTTGAAAACAATCTTAACGAGGATGGCAGCGTAAATATTCCCGTGGCACTCCAGCCTTATATGGGCGGTATGACCAAGATACTTGTAAAATAAATCTAAAGGAGGACCGTTATGAAATACTACAATATGAAAATAGCCGGCCTTGACAGAGCGCTTCCGCTCTGCAGGGTTACCGATGATCTTTACATAGGTGCATTTGTTATCTTTGGCGATCCCGAGCTTACTACAGCCTGCGCTAAGGAGCTTCTTGCTAAGGCTCCCGAGTTTGACTACATGATCACAGCTGAGGCTAAGGGTATTCCCCTTATTCACGAGATGGCACGTTTGAATGGCAATCAGAGATATATCCTTGCGCGCAAGGGCCCCAAGCTTTACATGTCAAACATCGTATCGGTTACTGTTCATTCCATTACTACAGCCAAGGAGCAAAGGCTTTATCTTGACGGAGCAGACGCTGAGAGAATGAGGGGCAAGAGAATTCTTATTGTAGATGACGTTATTTCCACAGGCGAATCTCTTCGTGCAATTGAGGAGCTTATTCACTCTGCAGGAGGCAACATAGTTGGCAAAATGACAATTCTTGCCGAGGGTGATGCCGTTGACAGAGACGATATTATCTATCTTGAGGAGCTTCCTCTATTTAACGCAGACGGCTCAATAAAATAAATAAAAACAAAACGGATGTCGAAAAAATCGACATCCGTTTATTATTTTTGCGTACATTTTATTACTTGTTGTCAATACAGTCAAGAGTTTTATTAACGAAATCGTCAATGGAAACCTTTGCCCATGTGCAAAGAGAGGTTTCAAGAGTACCGTTTATATTTTCGTACCATTCCTTAGGAATGCCATCAATTCCGTTCATAATGCCACAGATAGAGCCGACAGTTGCACCGTTACAGTCGGTGTCAAAGCCGTTTTGTACAGCGATACAAATTGATTTTGCAAAGTCGCCCTTGCCGTAAAGAACTGAAGCAGCACAAATTTCCGCATTGGATATAGTGTGGCACCAATGGTGACCGTTTCTGTCGTCCCATCTCTTATGGAAATCTGCAAACCATTCCTCCTCGCTCATACCGCTGTCATAATTCTTAACAGCATTGTCAAGGGCTTCATAAAGACGGGAGGTTGCGGGGATTTCCTCCATACCGTAGAGAATAGCAAGACGGGGGTCCTTGCATACAGCTGCAGCAGCTATGGTAGCGGCAGCCCACATTTCACCGTAGATACCGTTCTTTACATGAGAGATACATGCATCGTTAAATGCCATCTTTGCAGCAGCCTCAGTATCACCGGGGTTACAGTAGCCAAAGTAGTCGCCTCTTATCTGTGCGCCGATCCACTCTCTGTATGGATTTTTGTAAATTGCGGAATAGGGAGGATTATAGCCCTTAATAAAGTTTACATAAGCAACTCTTTCAGCAGTACAGTATGCCTCCTTAGGCTGCATTTTAAGCCACATATCAGCCATATTAAAGGGGACAAAATCTCTGCCAAAGCGTTCAACTGTAAGACAGTTCATAACCACATAGTTTGTATCGTCATCGTAAGGCGCATATTCAAGATTATCTATGTACCAGTGAGCCTTACCCTTGTTAAGAAGGTCGTAGCCCGCAAGGGTGCAAAGCTCAGGTGTAAGCTCTGCATACTTAATATATCTTGACATAGGATAGTTGTTTGTAGCCTTCAAAAACGCAGTAAGACCGTCAAGCCTGATGCCCTCAATACACTTACCGAGAAGACAGCCGGCAATTCTTCCGTACCAAGCGCCCTCTATCTTACTTTTTTCAATTTTTTCAAATTTAAGTGGGGGGAGTGTCTTTTTTCTTAATGCTTTGATGCTATCAAGGTCAGACGGCTCATTATATTTGTAGCCCTCCACCGTCTTTGCGTTTAATACAATATTAAAGAGCGCATCGGCAATCTTTGCCTTCTCCTCGGAATCGGGAAGCCTTGATGCCTCCTTAAACATATTTTCATATTCCTTAATATCAAGTCCCTCTTCTACGGACTGCTGATATTCTGTCATAAGCTCTGAGGCATAGTTGCCCCACCAGCCTACAAG
>JAFTHF010000162.1 GCA_017457545.1 Clostridia bacterium | reverse complement strand
CGAAGCATCCGTAGTCGCCAGTTGAATTGTCAACCACTCTGAAGAAGCAATCCACCTCTGTGCCATTATATTGATAATAATATGCGTTCATTTTTGTATTAATCTTGCCCTGTGCATCATTATAGAAGGTTGCAATTACAGAACCGTCAGCTCTGCAAAGCTCAATATATACATCGTGGTTGACGGTATTTCCCGCACCACCAAGCATAAATGATACGAATGAACCCTGCTTCAAGCTAAAGGTAGAGCTTTGTAGCGTGCCCTTAGTGTTTTCACAGTTTGTATCATCCGGTTTTACAAAGGTGAAAAGGAAGCTACCATCCTTTATTTCATCATTTTTTGTGTACCAGCCTGCATCAATTTCTGTATCTAATACCCAGCCTAATGTATTTTGAGCACCTGATTCAGTTATGTTCATTGTCCAACCATCAATGTTGCCTGTTTCAAAGCTACCATTATCAATAGTATACTTGATATCACCCTTAATATCCTTTGCTTCAAGACCGTTAGGTAAAGCTTCAACGCTTGCATAGTAGGTTACAGCATTATCGAAGGATACACAGCCCCAATCTCTATCAGCTTGGTCAACGACCTGAATTCTTGCGGTTCTGCCGATGTATGCGCTAAGGTCTGCTACATATTGAACAAGAACGGCATCCTGCATTGCCTGTTGATGATATCTCGCAAGAATTTCGCCTGTTGTTGAATCAATTATTTGAACATAACAGAGTGGGTTACCTCCACCACCAAGCATAAATGAAATATAACCTGTGCCACCGATTTCAAACATTGAGCTGGTAAGTACGCCACGATTACCTTCTCTGCCATTGCCGGCTCCGAAGTCCTCAACACCACTGTAAAGGAACTCTCCGTCCTTACCGTAAGACACGCCACTAAAGAACGCATCGGCATCAGTTACCTTTCCGGGCTCGCCGTCATTCCACCAGCCTTGAACATCTCCCATTTCAAAGCCACCATTAAATACGTCGTAGATAGTTCCCGAAATATCATAGCTTACAGGAGTTGCAGTGTTAAAGCCCTCAGGCTCAGCTTCGTAATAGGTGTTAAAGCTATCTGCAAAGAATAAGCCGTATCCACTGTTTGCGTTGTCACTTATACGGAAAAATACATTCTTACCCTTAAACGATGACAAGTCCGCCTTATAAGCAATAAGAGTACAGCCACTCTTTAATTCGTTAGTGTATTCTGCCCATAATCCGTTATAATAACGAACAAGAATTTCCTTTGTTTCTGCGTCAACAACATCTACATAGACATAATTGCCGTCCTTCATTGCACCAACCTTAAAGGTAATAAATCCAGAGCCACCGACAGTGAAGACTGAGCTTGTTAAAGTACCAACAGCGCTCTCCTCTGCCCCCGATGTATATGCGGAGAACATTTTTTCTCCATCCATACCGAACAAATATCCTTTTCCGTCATTTTCCCATTCATTTACCCAGTAGCTTGTATCTGTGCTTACATTGCCTATATTGCCAACCTTATCCCAACCGGTTAAGCCGTCCTCAAAGCCACCGTTTGCAAGTCTGTATGAGGTAGTATCTCTCATAGCAAGCTTGTAGGTGTACATAACGCTCTTTTGTTCTCCGTTTAGCTCATAAGAAACGGTTACAGCTATAGCTTCATAAGTAACAGCCTCTGTGTAGCTACCAAGGGTAAAGGTATAAAGTGAGTCGGTAAGTGGGATGCTTGCTCCACCATAATTAACAAGATAGCTGATTTCAAGATTAGCTGCATTATCTACGTTTTCAGACAAATCTATAATAATCTCATTTTTGTTTTCAAGTGTGTATAAGTCGTATCCCTTAACAACCTCAGCCTCCAACACAGTAGGTGTTAGGTCGACAGTAACCTTAACAGTCAACTCAACTGTCAGCTTAAGAGTACCGTCATAATAAGCATCAACTGATACAGTTACATCAGTTTCCTCGCTTACCTCACCTGCTGTAACAGTAAATTTACCATCAGAAAGAGCACCGAGTGTTATAGCATTGTTATTTACTTTAATATCATAGGTAATTTTGCTTAAGCCATTAACATTAATATAATCAGCTAAAACAATTTCCCTACTGTTTCCTGTGGTTAATTTAAATGTCTTGCTTGCATTCTCGATTTCTTCAATAGGTCTTACAGTGAGTGCAAGACGTGCCTTGGATAGCTCCTTCGTTATTTCATCAACTGTAGCTTGATCAACAACAATATTGCTTACAATTGATTTTGCTTCTTCAAGCTTTTCTGCGTACGCTTTATAAGAAGCCTCAGTGTAATCGCCCTGCTCAGCTATCTCCAAAGCAATTTCAGCATTAAGCTCATCCTTGTTTGCTAAAAGGTTTTCCGCTAAAACTGCATTTTCGGGAACTGAATCCTCAGATGAATAGTAGGTAATAAGCTCATCGAAGAATACAACTCCCCAGCCAGATGATGCGTAATCGTGAATAACAAATCTGATTTCCTGACCGCTAAACTCCTCAAGGCTTACCTTGTATGTTACAAAGTTAGCAAGGAATACTGTATTACCTATCATTTCGCGTCTTTGTTCAACGGAGAAATCTCCCGCTGGGAAATCCGCGAATTTGGTGTTGCGATAAATTGCCAATACATCACCGTTCTTGTTTTCGATAGTGATATATACATTTTTGTTACCTGCACCACCAAGCATATAAGTAGCATATTCGCTCTTTACAGTAAAATAAGGTGATGCTAATGTGCCCTGTGATGCTTCATCGGCGCCATCTGCATAGGATGAGAAATAATTGCCTATGTTATTCATAGCATAGCCCTCACCCCAGAAGGTTGTCTTATTATCAATGCCACCAAATGGGTTCTCGCCCTCTGTGCCTGTTAATGTCCAACCGTCTAAGCCGTTTTCAAAGTCACCGTTTGCAACTCCATATACGCCTGTATCTCTTATAGCAAGCTTATATGTATATTCTAAGACTACATTTTCTCCGTTCACTGTGCACGAAGCAGTTACAGTAAAGGCTTCGTAAGTAAACTCATCGGTATAGCTACCAAGGGTAAAGGTATAAAGTGAACCCTCTGTAGTTAGCAGATTATCTCCACATTTTACGGAATATGTAATCTCTACATTGCCGGGATTGTGTATATTTTCGGAAAAGTCAAGAATGATATTTTCCTTATTTTCCAGTGTAAGAAGGTCATACTTCTTAACAACCTCATCGTTCTTTAATGTAGGCTTTACATCATCAGAAATATGAACGGATAATTCAACCTTAAGCTTTTCAACACCGTCATAGCAAGCAATAATTGATACTGTAAGATCAGTTGGCTTTCTTATTTCGCCTGCGGTGATAGTGAATTTACCGTCAGCAACCTGGCTAATTGATACAACCGCGTTGCTTGTTTTAACCGCATATGTGATTTTGCTTAAGCCATTAGTATTAATGTAATCAGCTAAAGCAATTTCCTTACTTTCGTTAGGAATTAAAGTAAATGCCTTATTTCCACCCTCAACCTCTTCAATTTGTCTTATAGCAAGAGCAAGGCGCGCTTCCTTTAAAGCTGTTACAATACCGTCAACCTCTTCTTGAGTAGCTTCGGTATTATTAGCGATTGCTTTTGCTTCAGCAAGCTTTGCAGTATATACATTATATGAGGCGGTGGTATAATCGCCCTGCTCGGTTACTTCCAAGGCAATTTCTGCATTAAGAGCGGTTTTGTCTGCTAAATTAATGTCCTTATCAGAATCTTTGAAGCCAATAGCCGCAAATCCCAAAACAAAGACAATTAAGATTGCAATTAAACCTTTTAGTACAAATAATCTCTTCATGTGATTATGTTCACCTAATTTGTTGTTTATTAAGTTTCTAATAGTTTGTTGTATG
>JAFTHF010000161.1 GCA_017457545.1 Clostridia bacterium | reverse complement strand
TATGTTAAACTTTGTACTGTCCTTAATAGGTACAATTACCGTTACAATAGTTATTAACTCAATTCTCCGTGATGATATAGGAATCCTTATTACAATTCTTAACTTTGGCATAAGACAGATAGGACTTTTGCTACTTATCTCCGTAGGCGTGGCGTTTATTTCCACATTCCTGCCCGTTAAGAAGATTGCCTCAAAGAAGCCTATTGATGCAATCAGAAAGAGATAAAACAAAAAAGAAGCGATGAATGTTCTTATCGGAGAAATAAAATAAGGGTATGGGCATAGCCCGATGCGTTTGTTAAACAAATGCGAAACTTGCGATAAATAACAAAGAGAGAACGAAATGGAAATCCATTCTGTTCTCTCTTTTTCTGCTTTCTGATGAAATCGTGTCAAGCCACGATGAAATCTTCACTTCGTTCAGATGAAATCCAAGGCTGCCGCCTTGGATGAAATCAAATCTGTCTTCCTTCTCCCTGCGAAGCAGGATTTCATCGCGTAAGCGATTTCCCCCACCGCAGGTGGATTTCATCCGTCGAAGACGGATTTGACTGCGTGATTGTCCGTTAAGGACATCACGCAAATCGCTTCTTTTTATTTTATTTCATTCGTCTGCTCTTTTTGAATACTATGTAGCCAAGGGAGAGAATTCCACTTGAAATAAATGCTGAAACAAGCGCCTCTGTAGATTTACAGCCTCCTGTTGGGTCAATAGGTCTTACCTGCTTATGACCGCACCAGCACTCTCGCTCCTCCTCGCCTGCCTCACTTCTTGTAGCCTCCTTAGTAACAGTCCACTCGTCGGGGTATGCATGTCTGCCTCTGTTCTTTATAGAGCCACAGTTACTTGCCTTTATACATGCCTTCCAATGATACAAATCATCTCCTGACCATTCCTCACCGTAAACATGGTCGTAATACCACACCTTACAAACTACACATTCGTTAAGGTGCTGTGATTCCTCGCCCTCTGCTACGTGATGCTTTTCCTTGTTTGCAATAGATACGCAGCCTTCAGTTGTACATTCATTCCAATGGTGAGTGTCTCCGCCAACCCACTCTTCATGATAATAATGAATAGCAAGGTCACCGTATACCTCGCCACAGCGCTCACATACTGCCTTTGTCATACAGGTAGCCTTGCCTCCAATATGGGATGCGGGGTCACCGTACTCCTGCTTGCAGACATCACACTTTGCCCTTGTTTTACATGTAGCATTGCCACCGGAATGGGGCTTAGCATCCTTTCTTACATATCCACAAGCGCAAGATTCGTCGCATTCTGTATCATACTTATGCTCATAAATCTTTCTTACGTGTCCACATTCGTTACAGGTATCATCGGTAGCGTCATCGTATTCGTGGTCAACTCTTACTCTCTGGAGATAGTCAATATCCCACTCCTTAGCAAGCCAATCGGCTCTTGCCACCATATGTGTACGAAGATTACCGATTACTGTATCTGAGGTTATATCCTCACCGTCGGAATAGATAACATAGGTTGGGAATGCCCATTCGCTTTCCGGAATCTGAGGACGGTTGAACCAGCCCTTATCAGCGCTTTCCGCATCGGTGTGATGTCCCTCGAAGCCCTTGTAGGTGGACTTAGGCCAAAGATCCTTGGTGTTAAGATAGTTTCTTATTCTATCCATATACATAGATGAGCCGATAGCATCTATCTCTTGCTCAATAAATCCACCTGCATCTGTCATATCATAGATAGTATCATAAATTGTTGCATACTTTTCCGCAACCACTTCCATAAAATCATCCTGCTCAGTAAGCTTATTCCAGGGTGTACGGGTTGCTGCCCAGTAGTTATCTGTAAGGTGGGCATTGCCTCTTACAATATTTGCAAGAGAGTTGTCGCAGTCCCAAAGAGGACCCTTCACAATTTTACTTACCTGTCCGTCCTTATCTGCGTCCTTGTGGAAATATATGCTGTTAGAGCCTGCATCATAGGTTCTGCCAAACTCACACATAATATATCCGTAGGCAAAGGAGTCAACATCCATATATTCACTGTAATGTCTGCCAAGTCGGTTCTTTCCGTCAGGGGAGCTGAATGATTCCTCCATCTCAGAGAACATTGTAGCAATATACTCTATCATCTCCTTGGAGCAAACCTCAGGGGATTTCATAACGTAGAAGTTGCCGGAATCCGTAATAAAATAGGACTCCTCCATATTATGTCTGTTCTCCTTATTGGTGTTATCAAGCTCAATAAGGTAGCCACCGGTAATATCCTCAGGCGCTACTACTGTGTTGTAATACTTATATTCCTTAAGGTATGTAGAGTCAAGAAGCTCTCCCTTTGTAACAACGGTGGTTTCGCCATCGCCATACTTTTCATCAAGAGCCTTCATTTCCTTTTCAAGGTCACGGATATTTACTCTTTCACTCTGCACCTGTACCTTTTCACACATAAGGTACACACCCTCATAGCAGCCGTCAATATAAACATCAACGCTTATAAAATCGGGGGCAAGCATACCAAGTCTTTCTGCAAGCTCAAACATTGTTGCGTTTCTTAAGAGAGATTGGTCAAGGTAGTTTGCAAGAAGAATCCATGTCTTTGCTTCACCAAGGCCGAAAAGGTCGGTCTTGTTTTCAAGCTTTATCTGATAAGGCTTTTTGTAAAGGTCTGGGGTGGTGTTACCTCTTACCTTGATTTCGCTGTAATCAAGCTCACCGTCCTTATATTCATATGTACCGTCCTTATTAAGAATTGACACCTTGGCATCAACGTTTTCCATCTGCTGAAGCTTGAAGTCATTTACGCCGATTTCGGGGGGAGTGTCTATAAATACGGCAGATAAGCTGTCTGCTTTATAGAAAACAAACTCGGTTGAGGCTGTGCCCTCCTTAAAGGTCACCTTGTAGCAATCGTAGTGGTAAAAGTCCTGAGTCTTAAACTGTGTTAAGTCAATTGTATCACCGTCTGCAATTGAAACCCCATCACCGTATGTGATGTTTTCACCGTTCAGTCTGATTTTTACAGAGGTGATATCAGCGCTGGAGGGCAGATATACTCTGTTGTTTACAGTAATAAGAGTTTCGCCTGTGGGTAATTCAACCTCAATTGAAATATCCTTGGCAAATACCGTAAACACAAGCACGGGTACAAGGAGTAAGCAAAATATAATCGGTATAATTATTTTTTTCTTCATTTTTAATTTCCTCATATATTATCAAATCTTGATGAAAAATAATCTCTGTCTACTGTAAGAATAAGCTCAATAAGTGGATTGATTTTTTTAATCTCCTCATTTATCTCCTGACAAAGACGCTTATCTGTAAGAGGCATATCGTTTGAAATGCTTACATCAAAAAGAACCTTAGTATAAATTGTACCCTTAACAATACGGAAATCGTGCATTGACACAGGGCTTGAATATTCTGCGGCAATATCGGAAATAATTTTTGAGCATTTATCACGAAGCATATTTGTTTCGGGATCGGAGATGCAAACAGGGTCCATATGAATAACAAGGTTAATATTGTCCTTTAAAAAGTCAGCCTCAATATTATCCATAAGCTCATGGCTTACCATAATGCTTTCGTCGCTGTCCACCTCAACGTGAACGGTGACAAAGCTCTTGCTTTCTCCATAGGAGTGAACCACAAGGTCGTGAATACCAAGCACACCCTTGTATTCCTTTATTCTTTTAATAATAGAATGAACAAATTCAGCATCGGGGGCTGTACCGATTAAGGTGTTTGATGTTTCCTTAATAAGCTTAATACCCATTAAAATAATGTAAACTGCAATAATACAGCCGATAATTGCGTCGGTGTAGGGACCTGTATAAGGTGTAAGCACCATTCCTACTACTACGGCTGAGGTTGCGATTACGTCGCTTACACTGTCAATTGCCCCTGCCCTTAGGGCTGAAGAATTGATTTTCTTGCCGAGGCGTGAATAGAATATAGCCACCAACACCTTAACAATTATAGTAGATGCAATAACTATAATCGCCACTAGGCTGAATTTTTCCGTTTCCGTCTTATTGATTATCTTGTCAATTGATGATGAAAGCATCTCCACACCGAGAAACATAACGATAACGGAAATAAACAGGCTGCAAAGATATTCCATTCTTGCGTGTCCGTATGGGTGGTCCTTGTCAGCAGGCTTACCTGTCATGGTGTAGCCTACAACCGTAAGGACGCTGCTGCCTGCGTCTGACAGGTTGTTAAGTGAATCGGCAATAACGGAAATACTGCCGAAAAGCAAGCCGATAACAATTTTTACGGCAAAAAGTATAATGTTGGCAATAATGCCCACAACACCTGCAAATCTGCCGATTTTAACCCTTGATTTAGGGTCATCGGGGG
>JAFTHF010000160.1 GCA_017457545.1 Clostridia bacterium | reverse complement strand
GTAACGGTATTTCAATTATCTTGTTTGCTAATATCGTATCCCGTTTCACAGCAATCGTTTATAACTTTGTAAGCATTGCACAGGCTTTGGAAGGTCAGAAGGCGAATATCGTTATTGTACCTTGCATCATCCTGCCGCTTACATTAATAGCTATGCTCGCTATGATTTGGTTTATCATATTCATCTCAGACAGTGAGCGTAGAATTCCTGTACAGTACGCAAAGAAGGTTGTTGGCAGAAAGATGTACGGCGGTAGAAATACCAACCTACCAATCAAGCTTAATATGACAGGCGTTATGCCAATCATTTTTGCTAACTCAATCTTGACTCTTCCCGGTATGATCTTCGGCTTCATCGAAACCGATGCAAAGACATTCTGGGGCAAGGTTGACGCATTCTTCTCCAATACATCATCTTGGTTCTTTGTACTAATGACATTTGTACTCATTCTTGCATTTGCTTACTTCTATGTAGCAATTTCCTTCAACCCTGTTGAGGTTGCTCAAAACCTACAGCAGAACGGTGGCTCAATTCCGGGTATCCGTCCTGGTAAGCCAACATCCATGTTCATTAAGAAGGTGCTTTCAAAGATTACATTAATCGGTGCACTTGCTTTGTCAGTAATCGCAGTTCTTCCACAGCTCGGTCAGCTTGTATTAACATGGCTCTACCAGTTGACAGGAAACTACGGCTTCACTTACAGCATTATCTCCGAATTCGTTACAGCAGGTAGCTCAGTTATCATCGTTGTAGGCGTAATCCTTGAAACAGTAAGAGAAATTGAAGCACAAATGACAATGCGTCATTATAAGGGCTTCCTTGATTAATTAGGAGTTAGATATGACAAAAAATCTAAAGCTTATATTCCTTGGTGCACCCGGTGCAGGCAAGGGAACACAATCTGACATTGTAGCTGAGAAGTACGGTATTCCTACCATTTCAACAGGCGTAATGATCAGAGAAGCTATTAAAAACGGCACTGAGATGGGACTTGCAGCAAAGGCTTATACCGAAAAGGGAGCCTTGGTTCCTGACGAGGTTGTTATAGGTATCATTGGTGAAAGACTTAACAAGGATGACTGTAAAAACGGCTTTATCCTTGACGGCTTCCCAAGAACCGTTCCTCAGGCTGAGGCACTTGACAATATGGGTGTAGACATCAACTGTGTTGTAAGTATCGAGGTTGAGGACCAAAAGATAGTAGAGCGTATGAGCGGCAGACGTGTGTGTGCTAAGTGCGGCGCCTCCTATCACACCTTATATAATCCTTCCAAGGATGGAGAAACCTGCGACAAATGTGGCGAGGCTCTGTCCATTCGTAAGGACGATGCTCCCGAGGTTGTAAAGAGTAGACTTGTAGTTTACCACGACCAAACAGAGCCACTTAAGGATTTCTACGGCAAAAAGGGCGTTCTTGCTCTTGTAGAAGGTCAGGAGAAGGTTGAAGATACAACTGCTCTTACACTTTCCGCAATCGAGAACACAGTGAAATAAGATATGTTTCAGAAAAAGACACCTGAGCAAATAGAGATAATGAAGGTAGCAGGTAAAATTACAGGCGAAGCATTGCTCTATGCTAAGGAATTTATTAAAGAGGGTGTCACAACTAAGGAATTAGACGATAAAATCCGTAAGTACATCAAGAAATGCGGAGCACAGCCCACATTTCTTGGGTACGGCGGCTTTCCCGGTAGTGCGTGCATAAGCATAAACGATGAGGT
>JAFTHF010000159.1 GCA_017457545.1 Clostridia bacterium | reverse complement strand
GGAAGCATCGCCCTTAGCATAGGAATACTGTTATGCTCCCCTATTCGATAATCCCCAAGGTAGTCGCCCATTGTACAGTCAAAAATTGCAAGGTCAAGCTCTGACTCATTAAGCGCGTAATATGTATCGTTAATAAGCCAAGCACCGTCACAGCCGTAGAAAAGTCTTTTGCCCTTTCTTTCTATCATCAGATGCTGAGGGCAGGAGCTTTTATCATGGTTAGCCTCAAGCCCCGTAACAGTACAGCAATCATCTATTCTGCACGGCTTATATAAGTCCATTCTTACAATTTCTAAATCGCAAGATATGTCTATATTCGCATCGGCTCTCACATAAAGCTTAAGAGGCTTATCTTTTGCCCTTGCAATAGCCTTTATATGCTCCAAATTAAAGTGGTCATCGTGCAGATGAGTTATTACAATTGCAGATATTTTGTCATAATCTATGCCGGCTATACGGAGAGAATCAAGGGTGTGAGTTCCACAGTCCACAAGTATTTCGCCGTCTATTAGAATTGACGATGAGCGTCTTGCATCATAGTCAAATTTATCCTTAAGCTCATTTTCAAGCTTAGGCGAAAAGTCGCACGCACAGGTGCCAAGAAAAAGTATATCAAGCTTACTGTCCATATAATCCAACGGTATCGCCTCCTCGATTGAAACTACCTTGGCGCTAACCTCTGCGGCACGCTTAAGGCTTTCTTCTATATTGCGCCCCTTAAATCTGCTGACAAGATATGCAGCACCGAAGCTATCCCCTGCACCAACAGTTGATACAACGCTTACCTCCTTAGCAGGAGCATAGAAAGCTTTATCTTCCGTGGAGGAAAAAGCATATGCGCCCTTTTCTCCATATGTGACAATAATCTCCTCTAAATCAGGGTACGTACTACACAAAAGGTGAAGATTTTGCGCCAAATTTTCATAACGTATAGTAAAAAAGTGGTCAAGAACGTAATCAAGCTCATTATTGCTAAGCTTCAAAATATTCGCATTTTCAAGGCAGAAGGATACTGTCTCCCTTGTATAAAAGGGGGAGCGCAGATTTATATCGCAATATACCTTGCCAAAAATTTTGTTATCAAGCAGAGCCTTCAGAGTTTTAAAGCTATGCTCATTACGTAAGGCAAGGGTGCCAAATGCTATAACATCAAAAAACTCTCTGTCTGCATTTTTTAAGGATATATAATCGTAGGCAACATTTTCCTTAACCTCAAAGGTAGGCACACCCTTATTATCAAGGGAAACAATGCATTTTCCTGTTTCAAAATCCTTATTTATGGACACGTGGTCGGCAGAAATACCAAATTTATTCAGTAATTCCATAGCTTCACAGCCAAGCTCATCATTACCTACCGATGACAAAAGATAGGAGCTTGCGCCCTCGTGTGCAGCATGAGCAGCAAAATTAAGAGGTGCGCCACCTATACATTTTTTATCAGGATAAATATCCCATATTATCTCGCCAAAGGATAGTATTTTCATATAAACTGTCCCTCCACAAGTGTATATAGCCTGTTATATTTGATTTCTTTGTGGGATAAAATCCTTTTTGATTCCTTTATATCGTGGTCAATGCTATCCCAAACAGATTTGCAGAAGTCACATTCCTCATTTTTTACAAAAAGATTAAGCTCTGACAGCTGATTAAATGCCTTTTTTGTAATATTGGCAGAGCCAAAGGTGATTTTTTCCTCTGTTGCAAGAAGCTTTGTATGGAGCATTCTTGGTGAAGAATAGACACGTATCCCACCGTTTGTAGCTTTTAAAAGCTGCTTAACCGTCTTTTTGTTTGTGTCATCCTGATAGTTTGCCTGTGAGGGAATAACTATGGAAACATCTACTCCACGCTTATATGCAGATACTATTGCATTAACAAAGTTATCAAGAGGGGAAAAGTATGCCATTGTAATATGCAGACGCACCTTTGCGCTGTTTATTAAGTCAAGATACTTCTTTTCTATTTCAAACACAGGAAAATTCGGTTCCTTGGAATTTATGCCGAAGATATAGCTATTATCAAGATCCTCGCCCCTTGTAAGCTT
This sequence comes from Clostridia bacterium, assembly GCA_017457545.1. The sequence goes on along the minus strand of JAFTHF010000159.1, from coordinate 2,349 downwards.
AGCCTTAAAGGCATCTACATAGGTGCTTCCCACCATCTTAACCATATAATCTCCGTAAGAAACCCCACGTACGTCCTGTCCGTTTTCCTTATCCTCAATATTAATGCCACCCATAAAAAGTATACTGTCATCTATTATGTAATACTTTGAGTGGTCGGCCTTAAAGATATGACTGCTTACAGTAATTTTAGGGTGCGAAATTATAGATTTATACAGCTCGCTTTCCTCATCCTCAAATTTACCCTTTGGGGTATTTTGTGGGTATCCTAAGGAAAGAATTTTTGATTTTAGCCTTTCGGCTACAGTTTGTGTTTTATGGAAAAAGGATTTTCTCGCTTCCTCGGATTTTTCAAGCACCACACCGTATCTGTCTACGGAAATATAGACACTTGCCCCGTTGTTTGCTGCCTTTAAAACAGCCTCTCCCATTCTTCTGCCTATATTATCATCACGCCAGATAAATATGTTAATATAGACACTTCTCCTTGCATTTTCGATACAGGAAATAATTTCGGGAAACGCTGCTTTACCGTCTACAAGCAGAGTGAAATCCTTATATGGCTCTGTATTATACATAATCTCTCCTTTAAGAGTTAATTATCTACTACCATTACCGCAACACCGTCGGGTATTGCTACCACAGAGGGTGATTCCTTGTTTAAAATTTTCTTTGATATTATAAGTGCCTCATCAATGCTTTTTGCAGGTATCATATGTAAATCTCTTACTACATTATCGGGGGCATCGGAAATATAAATTACCGTTGCCCTTTTAAGTATTCTTAAGAAGATTTGTGTCTGCCACTGGTCAGGCACGGTTTCGTTTCTTCCTCTGTCAAGGAAGATTTTCATTGTCTTATCAATGTCGGGCTCGTCTGCAAGCTGACGGTAGAAGCCCTCGCCTCCGTGGCCGTCACTTGACTTTGCCAGCATAATAATAACTCCACCCTCATTTACCGTTGCTTCTGCTGCTGTCATACCCTTGACTGCCTGATAAATGTTCTGGTCAAGAGGGTATCCACCGTTAGTGGAAATAGCAATATCTGACATAATCGGCTTTGCCTTGCACTGAGAGGAAAGGAATTTACAGCCTGCAAGATGAGCCTGCTCCACATCGCCTGCAACAGCATAAATCGCTTCCTTCTTTTCGTTGATGACAACGTTTACTATGTATGCAAGCTTAGCTTTTTTAGCTGCCCAAAGCATATCCTCGTGAATAGGATTGCCCTCTAAAATTCCTGTCCTTGCAAGGGGGTGAGCAATAAACTCGGAGCAATGATTGGCAAGGACTGTTTCTCTTGCGGCAACACCGGGAAGCAAGCTTTTACGTCCACCGCTGAAGCCTGCAAAAAAGTGTGGCTCAATAAAGCCCTCGGAAATAAGCAAATCTGCCTCATAGGCAAGTCTGTTTATATAAAGCTCACCACCTGAGGGAAGTATACCGATTTTAACAAGATTAGCCTTGTCGGCGCAATCGTGAACTACTATCCTTTCGTTATTTACAATATCCTCACCGAATTTATCTACAAGCTCTTCTCTTTTTGTATCACGGTGGCAGCCTGTTGCAATAAGAAATGTAATATCCGCATTCGGATTAACGCTTCTTATCTCCTCAAGCATTGGGGGAATAATTATTTTACTTGGCACAGGTCTTGTATGGTCGCTTGCAATAATAACAATCTTATTTTTACCCTTTGCAAGCTCACAAAGTCGCTTTGAGCCGATAGGGCTTGCCATTGCGTCAAGCACAAGCTCCCTTGCCGATTTTTCGGGCTTATAGGAATGGAGCCTTGACACAAGAGTACCCTGAAAATTTTCGTTACTGAAATCGTAATCTATATATTCCTTACCGTAGGGGAATGAAACCTTAGTCATAATTTCTCCTTATAAAAGCGCTTCCTTATTTGTAAGGTAAGCGATATCGCATTTGCCACTCATCATCTTAAGAAATTCCTCGAATCTGTCCCAGTCATTGTAGATATCAAATTCGTAGGCGTGTCCCCAAACGTAGAACACCTGCTTTTTATCTGTTTTAAGATTTATAAACTCCTCACCAAGCTGAAACATTTTATCCCATTCCTTATGGTGATAAACACTGGGGTTGAACTCGTGAAGGTATGTCTGTATATCAAAATTGTGGGTTGATGTAACGGTTCTGCAATACTTGATGCCTGTATTGTTTCTTATAAGCTCAGCAACTCGCTTATTATGTGTGCCACCCGGATATGCAAAGCCTACCACGTCGTAGCCACAAAGCTCTGAAAGACGGACTCTGTCCTCCTCTACCTGACGGATAATCTCCTTATCGTCCTCTACAAGAGCAAGGGAAGGATGAGTAAGAGTGTGACCT
>JAFTHF010000158.1 GCA_017457545.1 Clostridia bacterium | reverse complement strand
TTTTCATCATCTCTCAGACTAAGACTACCTTTTATCCAAACCACGTTTTCGTTGTAAAACATATATTCAAATTTTTTAAATGAATTGGGAAATACAATTATCTCTATTGAACCGGTCTGGTCCTCAATAGTTATAAATGCCATGTTCTCCATATTCTTTGTTTGTTTTACAACTCTTGATGTAACAATACCGGCAACCTTGACAATTTCCTTATCTTTGTGGATATATTCGTTTTCGTCATTTGCCAAAAGACTTGAAATCTTAGTTAAATTCAAGTCCTTCATATGCTTACTGTATGCATCAAGTATATGTCCTGAGAAGTACATTCCCGTAACTTCCTTTTCATATACAAGAATCTCTTTTTTCGAGAACTCTTCTATATTAGGATATTCAAATTTAGGCATCAAACAGTCCACATCATCGGCTGAAAGCATTGAAAAAATGTCGGTTTGACCGTGTAAAGTAGATCTGGACAGGCCTAAAGCGCTATCTACAATCTCCTCATACATCTTCATAAGCTGCGATCTGTATCTTCCAAGAGAATCAAAGGCACCGACCTTAATAAGCATTTCTACCTGTCGCTTATTTAAATCTCTGTCCTTTAGACGGAAAACAAAATCCTCAAAGCTTTCGTAATTTCCATTCATCAGACGTTCTTCGACAATTGCCGAAACAAATGTTCTACCTACATTTTTAAGTGCAAGCAAGCCAAATCTGATATCATTTTTATCAATGGTGAAAAGTACTCCACTCTTGTTAATATCAGGTGGTAAAACTCTTATTCCAAGCTTTTCACATTCCTCAATATACTGGTTAGTTTTATCAAGATTACCAAGAACAGAGGTTATAAGCGATGCATAATATTCCTTTGGATACTTTGCCTTAAGATATGCCGTTCTATAGGATATAACCGCATATGCAGCGGCATGACTTTTATTAAAAGCATATTTAGCAAAATCAGCCATATCCTCAAATATATCGTTTGCAATATCTTCACTTATATTATGCTTAGCACAGCCCGTTATAAATAAGCCTCTTGCCTTTTCCATTTCGTCAAGCTTTTTCTTTTTCATAGCTCTGAGAACTATATCAGCCTGTCCGTAGGAATATCCCGCAAGTCTACCGAAAATCTGCATTACCTGCTCCTGATAAACAATACAACCGTATGTTGACTGTAAAATAGGCTCAAGTAAAGGTGTTTTATACTTAATGAGGTTTTTATTATGTCTTCTCTGTATATAAGTTGGAATTGAATCCATAGGACCCGGACGGTAAAGAGCTATGCAAGCTATAATATCGTCAATACAGGTTGGCTGAAGCTGAGTAAGTACCTGACGTATTCCCGCAGATTCAAGCTGAAATACACCCTCTGTATGACCCTTAGAAAGCAATTTGTAAGCCTGTTTATCATCAAACGGTATCCTTGATATATCAAATAAGGGGTCTGCTTCCTTAATTAGCTTAACGGTATCATCAATTATTGTAAGGTTTCTTAATGCAAGGAAGTCAAATTTCAAAAGACCAAGCTCTGCAACTGCATTCATATCATACTGAGTAACAGTCATACCACCGTTTACGGATAAAGGCAAATAATCAGTTAAAGGATTCTCTGTAATGACTACACCTGCAGCATGAGTTGATGCATGACGAGGCATACCCTCTATTTTAGATGCTGTATCAAGAAGATTTTTAATATTATCATCATTGTCATACAGTCTGCGAAGCTCTGAAACATCGTTCATAGCCTCTTTAAGCGTGTTATGAACGCCTATCAGCTTACATACAAGGTCAACATCGGCATAAGGAAGCTCAAGCACTCTGCCTACATCTCGAACAGCAGCCCTTGCTGCCATAGTACCAAAGGTAATAATCTGAGAAACGTGGTCATTTCCGTACTTACGCTTTACATATTCAATAACCTCATCTCTGCGTTCATAGCAGAAATCAGTATCAATATCGGGCATACTAAGTCTTTCGAGGTTCAAAAAACGTTCAAAAAGCAAGTCAAACTTAATTGAATCTACATCGGTTATAGCAAGTAAATAAGCCACAAGACTTCCCGCACCTGAGCCTCTACCGGGGCCAACAGGTATACCGTTGCTTTTTGCAAAATTAATAAAGTCCCAAACTATAAGAAAATAGTCATCATAGCCCATCTTGTTAATAACGGAAAGCTCCCCTTCCATTCTTTCAATATAGGCTTCCCTTGTATATTTATCTGTATAAATTATTTGTCCTGCATTTTCACGTCTTTCTAAACCCTCATAGGAAAGCTTTTTTAAGTATTCATTAGATGAAAGAGGCGCACAGAACTTATATTTCGGCAATTGAATATTGCCAAATTGAAAATCAAAATTGCACATATCAGCAATTTTGACAGTATTTTTATATGCCTCCGGATATGCAGAAAATAAATTCTGCATTTCATCAGAGCTTTTAAAATAAAATTCGTTATTAGGAAATGCAATTTTAGAATTATTTGATACAGTACAGTTTGTCTGTACAGACATTAAAATAAGCTGAGAATATGCATCCTCCTTTTCAAGATAGTGAACGTCGTTTGTGCAAACCAAGGGTGCTGAGGTCAGCCTTGAAAGCTTTACGATTTCAGCATTAACAGTCTGCTCCTCCTCAAGACCGTGATTTTGCATTTCAAGATAGAAATTTTCCTTACCGAAAATCTGCTGCATCTCAGTAATATGCTCAATAGCACCGTCTATATCGCCCATTAAAATGCTTTTTGGTACGTATCCCGATAAGCATGCGGATAAAGCAATTAAGCCCTCACTATGTGTCCTTAAAAGCTCCATATCTACTCTTGGCTTAACGTAAAAACCCTCAG
>JAFTHF010000017.1 GCA_017457545.1 Clostridia bacterium | reverse complement strand
GAAAGGTTAGCAATGAAATCATCGTTCAAGAAGCCGATCTCTGATACCATATCTGACTTAAGCATTACCTTGAGAACATATTCGCATGTATCTCCAAGAAGCACGGTGTTTCTTAACAAATCGAGGGCTGCACCAAGTGATGCAAGATCTGCCTCTAAAATAAATGCATTGGGATCGCTTGAATCCAGATTTTCTGTTGAGCTAATAAATTTGTCGAATTTTGACACTACGTCAGCGATTTTTTCCGCATCGCTTCTTATTTCCTGCTCTGTACTAGTGTTAATATCAATATCCTCAGGCTTAGGAGTATTGTCACCCTCATTTGCAAGGCTTTCGGAAATCAAATCAACTACAATGTTAGTAGCATAGCCGATTATAGGTCTTGTTCTATCGTTTTTATAAATCTGAACAAATATTTCTGCAACGAATTCCTTGTTTGAAAGAAGCTTAATAATATCAGGCTCTTCCTTGGCAAGCTCCTTGAAAACGCCCTCATCAATACATGTATTCACAAGACCGGAAATGGTGTTAATGTCATCCTTGATATTCTCAGAGTCGGTTGTAGAAAGAGTTTCAAGAATACCGTCAAATACGGATGCATATTCCTCGCCTACATCTATTTTTTCAATGCCGAATACGTCCTCACCGTTAAGCCATTTTTCAGAAACGTAGGAGAGCGCACCGGATACTACTGATGTAAGAAATTCGGAATCGTTAAGCATTGTTTTGATATTTTCAATGCCCTGCTTCTGCTCGTCACCGTAGTTTTCGGGGGATTCATTCATAAAGGGAGCAAAATTAGCATAAAGCTCTGCAAAGTTATTTACCTCCTTGGCAGCCTTAATTCTAACTCCCTCTACTCTCTTTGTTGTAAGAGAGTTAAAAACAAGCTTACCGCCACAAGCATTAATGCCCTTTACAACGGGATTTTCAAAAATAGGCTTTATATCGGCAAGCATATCATTGCTGCCGGACTCCTCTGTGCTTGTAGCAAGGAATACCTTGCCATCGCTTGTATTCTTCTCTGCCTCTGTGGATACTGTGGCTGCGCCACCGTCAAGAGAAACAGAATCAATAGTTGCTACAAGGTCTCCAACAAGACCAATATAGCCCATAATGGGAATTAACAAAATTATAATAAAGAGTGCGTTACGTACACCGCCGACTACACCACCGAGAAGTCTGCTACCACCACGGTAGTTAGGACCGCCGTTTTTACCGACAATAACTCTTTCAATAATAAGTTTCGGAATCTTAATAATGATTCCCAAAAGAATGTATATCGGTATAAAGATAATAGGTGTGATAAGTGCAGCGGGAAGTGCAAGAATAATATTGATCATCTCGGGATTTTCTGCCACCTCATCAATATATTCAAGCAAGCCGTTAACAGTTTCTGCCATATCGGGCAGCTTTTCCTTAAGGGTGATGAGCATATCTCTCATTCCCTCAATATCGGCTATGCTATTGGTAATGCCTTTTGCAACCATTATTGATACAATAAGGCACAAAACAACAAAGCCCATATCAATAAGTGATTTATAGAAGCCCTTGCGAAGTCCACGTAAAAATCCAAATATGAATAATACAGCGATAACACCAAGAACTCCTAATGTGATATAAGAGCTAACCTGTTCCATATTCATAGAATAATCTCCTTTAATCGTCTATTGTCATTGTAGCTTCAAAATAGTATTTATCCTTTGGGAGTGTGTAATCTATACAGTATACCTTATGTGTAACACCCGCAGATGTATGTGAGGGTGCGTCCACTACTGTAATTACAGGGACAATATCGTCCTTAGGTGTAAGCGTTACGCCACCGAGAGAAACGCTGCTTCCGTTTACGGTGGGTAAAATTCTTGTTACAAATCTTTCTGTAATGGGAGTGCCCTTATCTACATCATATGTATCCTTAAGGATAATTTCCTTTTCCTCAAGTACAAAGCTACGTTCAATTTTTCTTACATAATCAAGGCCGTATGCGTTTGCAAACTCGTATGTTGCGGTCTTTGTTGCTTCATCATAGTCAATAACTACTCTTTCACGCCTTACACCGTCCTGAGGCATCTTGCCAAAATAAGGCACGTTATGTGACCATGATGACGGGTGGAAGAAGGTGTATCTGTTATGACCGTGGTAGCCTGCCGAATAAGCGCCTGAGCCAAGGTCGGTAAATATTTGCTTATTATTGTGAGCAAGAATAAAAGATCCAACGTCATTGTGGTTATGGCTTTCGCCGTTTGTACCACCCTTAAGTGCAATACCGTAATGCTCACCACGCTTTATAAACCAGCCTGTTTCTCTAAGATTATACATAACGGGAGAAAGCTTTTCGTCAGCTGTGTATTCCTTTTTGTAGTAAATAAAGCATCTTAAAGCAAAGGCAAAATGCTGATATGCAATAATTGTACCCTGCTCAGCGGGGAGCTTTTCAATATCCTCACCGTAAATTGAACGAAGAAGATGAGGTAAGCCTATCCAGTAGCCCTCCTTAAGATTTACATCACTGAAGGTAACCATAGTGTGTGTATCAATGAAGGTCTTCTGCACAAACTCGGCAATTTTCTTTACCTTAGGAAGCTTGAAGAGATCCTCCTCACCATTTGTAAACTCCTTAAGAAGCGAAGCATAAATTGCAAAGAATCCAAAGCCGAAGCCCCAGTACGCTGTACCCTCAACGCATACGCCGTCATCAGCATAGGGCTCAAGATAGCAATCAACAGACTTGCGAAGCCTATCCTTATTAGCAAGAAAAACGTCGGGTGCCTCGTACATAAGAGTACCACCTACAGCACCTGTACAAACTGCGTTCCAGTTATTATCGTGCTTTTCCCAGAAGAATCTTTTGTTTATGTATGGGTCAATAATTCTGCGTCGTATCTGGTCGGACATTCTATCCTTAACAAGCTGAGGTAGTCTGTCAGAGAAAAGATTTTTAATCTCTGCCATAGAAAATCCGATTGATGCGGCATAAATATCAATAAGCGCAGGATCGTAAACATCGGGTGTGGTATTATAATACTCATTGTGGTGACCGAGAGGAGACCATGAATATTCTCCGCAGTACGCCCAGATAACCTCCAAAAGATTATTGAAATACTCTTCATTGTCATAGTAGATTAAAGACATAAGGGCAGAGGTCTGAAGCTGGAAGAGCTGACGGAACCAGATATCTCCCTGATCGCCCTTGCCAAAGTAAGTAGCATAGGTCATAGTCTCAGGACGTCTTTCAAATGCCCAGTTATACTTCTCTGTTACTTCCTTACGGTGACGTGCGAAATCATCACTTTCTCTTACGTAATCCCAAAATTTCTTATCCTTTGCAAAATCAAGCATAATGTGTACCTCCGTTGGTAAAAATACTTACCACATTATCATTTTATCACACAAAACCCATTTTTTCAATATTATAACAAAAATATTACCAAATAAAACATATCTTAATCTTTGTCTTTAGTGTAGATTTATGATATTTTACATTTTTTCGCATAAATCTCTATGTTTGACAGATAATATGATTACTATTTCAAATTAAGGAGTGAATAAATGAAAGCGACAGGAATTGTACGCAGAATAGATGATCTTGGCAGGGTGGTAATACCCAAGGAGATACGCAGAACCATGAGAATAAGAGAGGGCGACCCTCTTGAAATTTATACAGACAGAGACGGTGAGGTTATATTCAAAAAATACTCCCCTATCGGAGAGATGTCCTCATTTGCAACTCAGTACGCAGATACGCTACACAAAATCTGTGGAATGAATGTTGTGGTTACGGACAGAGACAGCGTAATTGCAACAGCAGGAGTATCAAGAAAGGAATATACGGAAAGAAAGCTGACACATGAGTTTGATGCCAT
>JAFTHF010000157.1 GCA_017457545.1 Clostridia bacterium | reverse complement strand
GTATTTGTGTCCAAGGGCATTGCCCTCGGTAGAGCCGCACCCCTCACGCTTGCACGTCTTGGGCTCAGTACATGTGGCAGCCTCGTAATCATGTCCCAAGGCTTCGCCCTCAGTAGCGTTGCAGCCCTGTCGCTTACAGGTCTTAGGCTTAAGGCAGGTCGCATCTGCATAATCGTGACCCTTTGCGCTACCTATATCAATTGCATAGGCAATTTCATCACAGCGTGTACAGTCGCCTGTTTTTGTTCCGTCACCCAAGCATGTAGCGTTGTCATCTGATACGTACACAAAATCGTGGCCAAGCTTGGAGTCCTCATCGGTTACCGTATCGGTTTCATCACATCGGTCACATTTTGCTGTCTTGGTTCCGTCTACTGTACATGTTGCATCATTATTTGATATGTAATTCGTAAAGGAGTGACCAAGCTCACTGTCATCATCGTTTACTGTATCGGTTTCGTCACATCTGTCACACTTGGCAGTTTTTGTGCCGTCCGCTATGCAGGTGGCATTGCCATCGGACACATAATTTGTAAAGCTGTGGCCAAGGGTATATGGCAGAGTATCGGTTTCATCGCATCGGTCACATTTTGCAGTCTTGGTTCCGTCAACTGTACATGTTGCATCATTATTATATACATAATCGGTAAAGCTGTGACTAAGTATATCCTCGGAAACCTCTCCACACTCGTCACATACAAAATGCTCCTCGCACACCTCTGCTACCCAGCTATGTCCGTTAGGATATCCATATTCCTTATCACAGCCCTCTCTCCTACATATCATAGGCTCGGTGCATGTAGCATCCTTGTAATCGTGAGCGAATATTGTAGTTCCCTTATATACTCCACAGGATGCGCATTTAAAGCCGTCAAAGCCGTCCGAAATACATTCTACACTATCAATTTTATGCTCTTGCCAGCTGCAGCTATGCTTTGCATAAAGGTTATATGCTTTCCCGTCAAGCTCAATAGCTTCTGTTGAATAAAAGCCTTTAATATACTCAGGCACCTCAGTAATAGAGGATTCTATTGCCACGGAAAGAACACTGTTAATAAGATATCCGGCTCCCGTGGATTTTGTAAGCTGAGCTACCACCTCGGGTGATGATATGTATACTGTATGATCTCTCTGAGACTGGTCAAAGCCGTAGCTATGAATATACTTTACATTCTTAGGAATTACAATTACCGAATACTTGGCAAAAACATCTCCGTCAATTTCAAGGGCATACTTCCACACCTCATATTTCTCCCCATAATAGCTATCGGGAAGTATCATAGTGCTTACATGCTCACCTAAATAATCAACTAGATAATTAGCCTCTTCTCCAATATAAAACACGAAATCGCCTAGTGTTGTAAGTCTGCTGTTTCCTGTATGCACCTCAATAGCATTAGTTGCAATTCCCTTGCCAAGCTCTATCTGAAAATCAGAGTGATTAATTATTTCTACCAGCCTTTTGCAGCCGCCAAATGCGTTTGTTCCGATGCTTTGAAGCGCAGCGCCCTCCTCTATCTCCACAGATGTAATATCAGCTCCATAGAAAAGATATTTCGGTATTACTGTTACATCCTTTCCTATTTTAAGTGTGAAGCCTTCCTTTCTTGATTTGGAATCAAAGGGTACTGTAAAATAGCTATCATAAGTCGGTTCGCAGCTTATAGCATTAAAGGTAATGTGCTCAAGCTTTGTAATATCGGTTATAAAGTTATCCTGGAGCTTTGTAACACCCTCGGGAATTGTCAAGGATGTAATTCCGTCCACTCCGTGAAGCGCATAATCGCACACCTCATAGGTGTTTCCGTTTACATACGAAGGAAGAACAATATTTTTATCGTCTCCACGGTAATCCACAAGAAAATATTTGCCATCAGAGTTTTTCGCAAAAATGTAATCACCTATAATTTCAAGGCTTTCCTCACCATCAACGATTATAACATCCCTCGCATCATAAGTATGACTTTCTAATTCAATATCCGACTTAAGCACTATCGCATTCAATGCAGCGCAATTATAAAACGTAAAGGGGGCAATGGCTGTTACACTGCTTGGTATAACGATTACCTTAATAGGACAACCGTCAAAGGCATGCATATTTATTGTAAGTAATCCCTCGGGTAAGGTGACCTTTGTCAAGCGACTGCATCCCTGGAATGCACTTGAATAAATTATTTCAACTCCATCGGGTATTATAACCTCTTCAAGCTTTTCATAGCCTCTGAATGCAAAAGCCGATACATTTTTGATTCCATCGGGGAAGACAACCCTTGTTACAAGCTGACCGTCACAGTACAAATTACTTGCATTGTACAGAGGGGAGGATGTGGGCTGAAAGGTATCATCAAATTCCACATTACACCAAGCATCCAAATCCTCAATATACACATTTTCAAGATTTTCTGCAACAAATGCCATATCGTGTATATATTTCACGCTGGACGGTATGGTTATATCTGTAAGATACGCATTATCAAAGCATCTTTCCAAAAGGATTTCCACTCCGTCGGGAATAACAAAGCCTGTAGCCGTATTCATTCTCGGATAAACTATCAAGGTTTTGCCATCATATGTACAAAGCGCACCGTTTACAATCTTATACGCTGTGCTTTCACTATCAACTGTAATGCTTTCAAGAGCTATGCACCCTTTAAAGCAATTGTTGGCAATAGATGCTACTCCCTTTGGGATATTAATTGATACAAGATGCTGACAGCTGATAAACGCATCGCTGCCTATAGCTTCAAGCGTAGACGGAAGCGTTACATCTTCAAGCCGATAACAATTCTCAAAGGCTCTGTCTCCTATAGATATAACTCCCTCAGGAACGGCAACGCTATTAAGAAATGAGCAATTTATAAATGCACCGTCACCAATTGATATCAATGTGTTGGGTAAATCTATGCTTTCTGCGGATACTGATGCAAAGGCGTAATTTCCGATAGATGTGATTCCACTTCCTATTTTAATTGATTTTACAGCAAAGCCGGGCTGCTGCCATGGATACGAATCTGCAGCATCAGCCATTTCCCCTGTACCGGTTATGGTAAGAACACCTGTGGTTTCGTTGAATTCCCAGCTTAACTCACCGTGCTTTCCACTATGTATTACATCCTCTGCGAATACAGATACTGCAAAAATCAACACAAGCAGAGCGACAAATATTGCTATTTTAATTAACCTTCTCATATACTTTTTCCTTTCTGTATAAGAAACCCAGAGCCTGTTTATTATATAATACCATTTTATTCATAAAAAATCAAGAGCCACCTAATTTCGCCCTTTGGCTTACAGATAATTTTATTTTTCTGCAAAGCAAAAAGCAGCTTTTTAGGCTGCTTTTTATTTTTAATTTTCTGTAGCTTGCTTTTTCTTCTTTTTATATCTCATAAGTATGATAAATATTACAATACCTACAATATACGGAGCGCATCCCCAACAAAGAGCCACCACCGCTACTACGGTAATAATAATAGATTCAAGAGTAACCAGCCTACCTTTAAGAGCGCCGCAAGCAGTACATTTATGACCCTTGAAGCCATCACCGTTTTCACTACTGTACGGAATCTTGTGCTTTATAAAGCTATGCTCGTGGTCGCTGTAGGAATTGTATTTAACTCCGTCAAACTTTACAGTATCTGTATACTTATATTTTTCAGGGAGATTCTCCTTGACACCTGTAATTCCCTCATACACAAAAATAGAGCTAAAGTCATTGTTTAATGAGAAAAGAACACATTCTGTTGCTCCTACAGTGCTTACATAAATTGATTTAAGTGATGAGCATTCCATAAATGCATACTTATCAATAAATTCTACACTGTAAGGGATAACTATTACCTCAAGACTTGTACAGCCCTTGAAGGTATAGTTTGGTATTTCAGTCAATGATTGCGAAAGACTTACAGATTTAAGATTTGTACAGCCTGAGAATATTCCTGTTCCAATTATAGAAATATTCTGTAGCATTTCAACCTTTTCAAG
>JAFTHF010000156.1 GCA_017457545.1 Clostridia bacterium | reverse complement strand
TGCCAAGGAAGGTAAGATACTGCTCTGCATCAATATTCATTATTTTATCGGCACGGAATGCGGGAATAACAGTAAATTTGTAGCCCTTTTTCTTCATATCAACAAAAACCTGAAGGTCATCAAACACCTCATTTGTTGTGCAAAGATATTTTACATTAGAGCCTTCAATAAGGGACTGAGGTGTAACCTCATTTGCACGAATGTACTCATTACATTCATCCCAGATACGCTCGGCATTCTTTTCATTGATTTCAAGCTCACAACCAAAGTATTCATTAAGCTCAACCTGTGACCAATGGTAAAGAGGGTTGCCAAAGGCAGTACCGAGAACACGGCAGTATGTAAGGAACTTTTCCTTATTTGATTTAGAGCCTGTAATATATTCCTCATCAACACCGTAGTTTCTCATAAGACGCCATTTGTAATGGTCGCCTGCAAGCCAGATTTCAAATATATCGTTAAAGGGCTTGTTATTGTAAATCTGATACTCTGACAGGTGGCAATGGTAGTCGAAAATCGGCATATCCTTTGCGTAGTCATTGTAAAGCTTCTTTGCTGTTTCATTTCTTAAAAGAAAATCATCCTTAATATAACTCATATTATTCTCCTTTAGAGTGTTACTCCATCCTTAAATATTGATATTTCCTCGTATCCGTTTTCCTCATTTTTAGTCTGCTTTCCCGATGCTACGTCTATTACGTAATTAATAAATTCATCAGCCAAAGCATCCATTGATACACCCTCTAAAATAGGTGATGCATTAAAGTCTATCCAGCCGGATTTCTTTTCGTAAAGACCTCTGTTGGTTGAAACCTTTACAGTAGGCACAGGAGCGCCGAGAGGTGTGCCTCTGCCTGTGGTAAACAAAATCATATGAACACCGCAAGCCATAAGGTTAGTTACAGCCACCATATCATTACCCGGACCGTTTAAGAGTGATAATCCGTTTTTGGTAAGCCTGTCACCGTAGTCAAGCACGTCAACTACAGGGGAAAGTCCACCCTTCTGCACACAGCCAAGGGATTTTTCCTCAAGGGTTGTAATTCCCCCCGCCTTGTTTCCGGGTGAGGGATTTTCATAAATAACCTGATTGTGTCGTGTGAAATAGTCCTTAAAATTATTAATCAAGGAAACTGTCTTATCAAATACATCCTTGCTTACGCATCTTTCCATAAGAAGATGCTCAGCGCCAAACATCTCCGGCACCTCTGTAAGCACACAGCTGCCACCGTAGGAAACAACCTTATCACAAAGTCTGCCTACCAAGGGATTAGCGGTTATACCGCTATATCCGTCGCTACCTCCGCACTTTAATCCAAGGCGAAGACGGGAAATGCTTATTTTTTCTCTTTTAAAGGTATCTGCATAAGCCTTAAGCTCATTAATTATAGACACTCCCTCGGCAATTTCATCCTCTACGTCCTGACAGTTAAGAAATCTTACACGGTTAGGGTCGTAGCTGCCGAGAGTCTTTATAATCTCACCGATATTACTGTTTTCACAGCCAAGCCCCAGCACCAAGACACCACCTGCGTTAGGGTGATTAATCATTCCACAAAGAATTTTTCTTGTAATATCCTGGTCATCTCCCAGCTGAGAGCAGCCAAAGGGATGTGGAAAATACTTTGCGCCTGTCTTTTCCGATAAAATCTGAGCAGTTTTATTTACACAGCCAACAGTATTGACAATCCAGAGATCGTTTCTTATACCCACATCACCGTTTTCACGAATGTAGCCGTCAAAGGTAAGGTCACTATCTACATGAGAAATGCCGTAGTCCTTATAATCATAGGTATATTCAAGATTGCCTGAAAGGTTAGTCTTAAGATTATGACTGTGAACATGGTCACCAATATTTATATCCTCTGTTGCGTGACCGATGGGTGAGCCGTATTTTATTACGTTGTCACCCTTTTTTATGTACGTAGTGGCATATTTGTGACCGTCGTCACGCACCTCTACATTATCTCTCGGATGTATAATCATAATCCTTCTACCTCATTTGCAAATCGGGAAAGGTCCTCGCCCCAAAGAGATGCATCAGCCAAAATTTCTCTTACTGTTCCGTTTTTCATCTTCTCTGTAGCTACTGCATCGTCATTAGGTGTGCCCTTCTTATAAAACTCAATAAGTCTTGCAAAGGAGAACATAAGTGTCCTTGGTGTCTTGCCGTACTTCTTTTCATACTCAAGAATTGAGGGAAGCACTCTTACCTTAAACTTGCTTACAGAGTTAAGTGCGATTGACTGGCACTTATGCTGAATATAAGGATTAGCAAAGCGAACCATTACAGAATCTGCATACTCAAGCGCCTCATTCTTATCCATATCAAGTGATGCAACTATCTCCTCCTGACAGCTCTTAAGATGAGCAGAAATTACATCATTTTTAAGACACTCTCCCACGGTTTCCACACCGCAAAGAAGTGCGTAGGGTATCATTGATGTATGGGAGCCATTCAAGATACGCACCTTTCTTGTACGGTATCTTTCAAGCTGGTTTGTGAGGATAAC
>JAFTHF010000155.1 GCA_017457545.1 Clostridia bacterium | reverse complement strand
CTTCCTCCATTAATTTAAGGTTATTGGTTAACGGTTTGTCTTAGTCGGAGCCGCCGACCCGTTAACTTGACCTCTCCGTCATCATAGTCGCATAGTGGAATTTACGTACTACTGTGCGGTTGGGTTTGGCTTTTTCGTTGAATTAAAGCTTAACTTCGATTTCAACGCCTGCAGGGAGTTCAAGGCCCATGATTGCATCTGCAACCTTCTTTGAGGGCTTAATGATCTCGATGAGTCTTTTGTGTGTGCGCTGTTCGAACTGCTCACGGCTGTCTTTGTACTTGTGTACTGCGCGAAGGCTTGTTACAACTTCCTTCTCTGTAGGGAGCGGAATAGGTCCCGAAACAGTCGCGCCGTTTCTCTTAGCTGCATCTACGATCTTTTCAGCTGTAGCATCAACCAACTTGTGGTCATAGCCCTTGATTCTTACTCTGATCTTCTCGTTTACTGCCATTTTGCTTTCCTCCTTATTAATAATAGAACTTTACGGGGACATTTGCTCTACACCGTCCCGTGTGTTTCCATCACCCACTTAACAAAACCGAACTTTTCGCCCCGTGGCGACCTAGTTCGGATAAATGCAAGCAAGTGATCTACCTCGGTTTTACCAAGGGGAAGATGCACCCGACCTCACATTTGCTGCCGTGTGAATCAACGTACTCCACGAAAATTCCCTACGTGTACCATAGCAGTGAGGCACCGTAGCAACCTTTCGCTTCTTCGTGCGTTAAGCCTTGATATTTTACCATATATAAGTATAAAAATCAATATTTTTTCCAAAATTTTTTTGAGGCACTTTCGTCAAATGCCAAATCAAAAGTGGCATTTTTGTGCATTTTGACGAATTTTTGACTTAAAATCTGCGTTTTTGCCCGTTTTTTCTTTGATTTTTCCTTAAAAATCAAGCAAAATTCTCGAAAATTTCGTATACTTGCACAAAAGCATATCGTAAAGTCTTGAATTTTTCCTTCATTTTAATTAATTATATATAATAAGGGCGAGAATTGCTCTCGCCCTGGGTTTATTCATCTGATTTTAATGCTATAACCGATAAAATTATGGCGAAATGACTTATCATTTCTGTCCGTAATAAGCATTCGGTCCGTGCTTTCTGTCGTAGTGCTTACGAAGAAGAACCTCCTGCATTCTTGTTGTTTCGCCATTTGCCTGGAGCATAAGCATTTCGGTATTATATGACATCATTGCCACCTGCTCAAGAACTACTGCAGCCTCAACGGAGGATTTTGCATCCTTGCCCCATGTAAACGGGCCGTGAGAATGAACGAGGGCTGCGTGCATCTGCTCTGCCCCGATATCCTTAATAGCCTCAAGAATTACTGTTCCTGTTTCCTTTTCGTACTCGCCCTTAATCTCTGCATCTGTCATTTTGCGTGTGCAAGGGATAGCTGTACCAAAGTAATCTGCGTGGGTTGTGCCATATGGTGTAATGCTTCTGCCCACCTGAGCATAGATAGTTGCCCAAGGGGAATGGGTATGAGTTACACCGCCGATTTCAGGATAAGCCTTATAAAGCTCGAGATGTGTAGGTGTATCTGAGGAGGGCTTAAGAGTGCCTTCTACCACGTTGCCATTAAGGTCGATAACAGGAAGCATATCGGGTGTAAGATCGTCATATTCTACTCCCGAGGGCTTAATAACCACAAGGCCCTTTTCTCTGTCTATACCACTTACATTACCCCAAGTGAATGTAATAAGATTGTATTTTACAAGCATCATATTTGCTTCGTAAACTTGTTTTTTAAGCTCTTCAAGCATAATAATTCTCCTTTTATGTATTAATTAATTTACATATTAATAATATCAAATTACAGAAATAAAGTCAATATTATTCATAAAAATAGGTTATGCTTACCACGGATAATATTGATTTTTAAAAAATATGTGATATAATAAAATCACCTTATATGAATTACGAGGTTTCTTTATGAAAAATATATCTAAGATGCTGTGCCCTGTTATCGCCGTTGCACTTGCATTTATCTGTATCTTCGGAATTATTACATTTTCCGTTTCCTTTGACAGTGAAACAGCTACTTTGAATTCTAAGTCTCCACTTACGGTAATATTTACCATACTTATTGTACTGGCGTTTGTGGGAATTACGGCATTAACAATTATTCTTCGCAGGTCAGAAACACAAGAAATTAATAAAAAAGCAAAATTTGTCTATATCAGCTCAGCTGTTGCAGCAGTATTTATGCTTAGCTCATTTATAAGCGACGTTGTCTGCATTGTGGGGCTTGACAAAGCATATTCTTCAATCGGAATTATGCGTACCGTGCTAAGCGTTGCTGTGTGCATTTATTTTGCGCAAGAGGCGCTTACAGGCTTTAAGGGTATAATGCTTCCCACAGCTGTCCGTCAGCTTCTTTCTGCCTCTACTATGCTTTGGGCGTTGCTTGGAATATTTGATGTGTACTTTACAACAAACAAAAATCTCCTCTCCACAAGTGTATTTTTTAATGCACTTATAATCGCCTATGTTGTGCTCTCCTTATTCTTTGTTTTTGATGCCGAAAGAGAGTTTACAAAGCTTAAATTCTCTGTGCTTTTAGCATCAAGCCTTATTGCAGCTCTTGTGTCTGCCGCCCTGTTTGGTAGCGTTATCGTTTGCGTAATTATCGGTACGGTTCCTGTTTCCCATATCGGAATTTCCTTTTGTGGCTATCTTAGTGGACTTGGCATAGGAGTATTTGCCCTTTCAAGAGCATTTTCCCTACTTAAGCCATCTACTCCCTTAGAAGAAAACGAATAGTAAATAAGGACAGAGTGTATGCTCTGTCCTTTTTGTCCCTTACAAAATTTATTCTTGATTTTTTCGTTATCCTGTGGTAAAATAAATGAAATGGAGGTGATATTATGCATTTACAGGAATCCGGCGAAATGTATATTGAAACTATATATGTTCTTTCTCAAAGCTCTAATTTTGTAAGAGCTATTGATGTTGGCGAAAGAATGGGCTTTTCAAAGCCAAGCGTAAGCCGCGCCCTTAAGATTTTGAGAGAAAATGGATATATCACCGTAGATGCAAAGGGTGGTATTACCCTTACCTCTGTAGGTAAAGAGGTTGCCGAAAGAATGTACGAAAGGCACCATGTTATCGCTTCCTTGCTTGTAAAAATAGGAGTTGACCCGGAGATTGCAACTGAGGACTCCTGTAAAATTGAGCATGTTATCAGCGAGGAAACCTTTGATAAGATAAAGGAGCTTTTACCAAGGCTTAATTAAAAAACCGCCAAATGGCGGTTTTTTCTTGTTTTTAGCTGAAAAAGTGCCAAAAGCCCACTAACGTATGTGAGTTTTTGCGACAGAATGTCTTAATAATTTTCTGCCTTGATTTCAAAATATGCTTGTGGATGCTGACACACGGGGCATATCTTCGGCGCCTTATTTCCCACGACCACGTGTCCGCAATTACGGCAAACCCACATGCTCATCTCAGCCTTTTCAAACACTCTTTGCATCTCCACATTTGAAAGAAGCTTCTTGTACCGTTCCTCATGCTCCTTCTCAATTTTTGCCACCATTTTGAATCTTTCGGCAATCTGGGTAAATCCCTCCTCACGGGCTATCCTTTCAAATTCGGCATACATTTCAGTCCATTCAAAGTTTTCTCCGTCACGGGCATGCTCCAGATTGGTTTTGGTATCGCTGATTCCGTTAAGCGCCTCGAACCAAAGCTTTGCATGCTCCATTTCGTTATGGGCAGTTTCCTGAAAAATAGCAGCTATTTGCTCATAGCCCTCCTTTTTTGCCACCTTGGCAAAATAATCGTATTTACTTCTTGCCTGTGTTTCGCCTGCAAAGGCATCACGTAAATTTTGTTCTGTTCTGCTTCCCTTAAGCTCCATAAAAATCCCCTTCCTTTTTTCTTTAGTATTTCCAAAAAAGGAAGGGGTTAGTTATTTATTCTTCAATTTTATTATATTTGTGTCTGTAAAATGATACAAACAGTATCGCTGCTGCAGCCATATTCACTGCACACTCTACAGCTGCATACACAATAATCATAGACTGGGAGTATAAAAATATCATTACGCCGTATCCCACAATAATAGCCATTGGAGCAAGCAATATCCATTTTGCCATTCCACATTCTTTGTGTAATCCATATAGCATAATAATTATTATTACAACACCGGCAACAGTCATAGTCGCTACGCCGTATGAGAAGAAATTTATAACCCTAAAGAAAAATACAGAATCATAAATCATAGGTCCGAAAAAGCGAATAGCAAAGGAATTCAAAATATTCCATACAACCATGACAGCATTTAATATAAGGTATGCTTTAATAGATCTTACGCCAATTTTACTCTCGCTTATCTGAGGCAAAAGGTAGCATAGTGACATGGCGATAAAAACAGTTATGATTTGTCCCACCTGCACTCTCACG
>JAFTHF010000154.1 GCA_017457545.1 Clostridia bacterium | reverse complement strand
GAGATTTTACTCCTTGATGAGCCTACTAACCACCTTGACGCACAAACCAAAGCCTTTGTAACGGAATACTTAAAAAACTACAAGGGTAGTGTGCTTATTATAAGCCACGATGTAGACTTTTTAAATCAGATAATAAACAAGGTTTTGTACGTAAATAAGGTAACCCATAAAATCCTTATTTATGACGGAAACTATGATACGTATAAGAAGAAGCATGCCGAGGAGAAGAAGGCAAGGGAGCGACTTATTACCCAACAGGAAAAGGAAATCAAGGAGCTTTCCGACTTTGTTTTAAAGGCTAAGCAGGCAAGCCAGACCAACCACCGAATAAAGAGGGTTGGACAGGACAGAGAAATCAAGCTTGAAAAAAAGAAAAAAGAGCTTTTAGTCAGGGAACGTGGCTATAAAAGGGTTAAAATGGACATCAAGCCCAAGCGTGAGGGAGCATTGATTCCCTTGGAGGTGGAGCATCTTGCATTTAACTATCCCAACTCCCCATTGCTCTATAAGGATTTGTCCTTTAAAATCAACGGTGGTGAGCGATTCTTAGTTGTCGGCGAAAACGGTGTGGGTAAATCCACACTTCTTAAGCTGCTTATGCAGATTCTTACACCCAACTCTGGAAAAATCCGTTACAATCCCAAAACGGATATTGCCTACTATGCTCAGGAGCTTGAATATCTTGACCTTGATAAGACCGTGCTGCAAAATGTTGACAGGCCCGAATGTGCCGAATGGCAGCTCCGTGGTACGCTAAGCAACTTTCTCTTTTACGATGAGGACGTGTTTAAAAAGGTAGCTGTTTTATCCCCGGGTGAAAAGGCAAGAATTGCACTTTGCAAGGTGCTTATGCAAAAGGCAAATCTTCTTATCCTTGATGAGCCCACTAACCATCTTGACCCCGAAACTCAGGCAATAATCGGTGGTAACTTCAGCACCTATGAGGGCACAAGTATTCTGGTAAGCCATAATCCCTCATTTGTAGAGCAGATAGGCATCAGCCGTATGCTTATTCTCCCCTCAGGCAGAATTGAGCATTACTCTCCCGAGCTTTTACAGTATTATTATGAGGTCAATACTCCCGATGAGGAAAAATACAAATAAGAGAGGCGCATAGCCTCTTTTATTTTTACGCACCTTATTTTAAAAATTATATTATAAAATACTTGAATATTTTCACCCTTTGTGGTAAAATGATATAAATTGTTTTTGTAAGGAATAAAAATGTCAGAATTTAGTAATTTTGTAGGAGCTGAGGAGCTTCTTAAGCAGCAGGAATATGCGTCAAGCACACGCAGACTTATAGATGGCAAGGGCTTTAAGGCTCACGTTATCACTCTTGGCTGTCAGCAGAATGAGGCAGACAGCGAAAGAATTTCCGGTGTTTTAAAAAGCCTTGGCTATGAGATAACAGAAAATGATAATGAGGCAGACCTTATTATCATAAATACCTGCGCGATAAGAGAGCATGCCGAGCGCAGAGCCCTCTCCTTTATCGGCAGATATAAGCACAACAAAATAAAAAATCCCGATATGATAATCGCTGTTTGTGGCTGTATGATGGCGCAAAAGCACAGAATGGAGCAGGTGCGCACCTTTGCATACGTGGATTTCGCCTTTGGCACAGGCTCAATGCACCGTTTGCCCGAATTTGTGTATAATTCTCTTACAAAGGGTAAGCGTAAATTCACCCCCGACCCCGAAAGGATGCTTATCAGCGAGGAGATTCCTGTTCTTCGTAAAAGTGGCTATAAGGCGTGGGTAAGCATTATGTACGGATGTAATAATTTCTGTACATACTGTATAGTACCCTATGTTCGTGGAAGAGAGCGCAGCAGACTGCCAAAGGATATTATTTCCGAGGTAAGGGAGCTTGTTTCAAAGGGCTATAAGGATATTACCCTTCTTGGTCAGAATGTAAATTCCTACGGCAAGGATTTAGAGGGCAAGCCCACCATTGCAGACCTTATTAATGAGATTTCCAAGCTTGATGGTGACTTCTGGCTTCACTTTATGACAAGCCATCCAAAGGATGCCTCAAGTGAAATGATAGATGCAATCGCAAGCAGTAAATACTGTGCAAATTGCTTCCATCTTCCCTTACAGTCAGGCTCAGATGAAATTCTTAAAAAAATGAACAGACACTACACCCTTGACAGATATTTAAGCGTAGTTAAGGAGCTTAAGGAAAAGAACCCGGGTATTACCCTTACCACCGATATTATCGTTGGCTTCCCCGGAGAAACCGAGGAGGATTTCCAAAAGACTCTTGACGTAGTCAAGGCTGTGGAGTACGATTCAATCTACACATTTATCTATTCACCGAGAAAGGGCACTCCTGCTGCCGTAATGGAAAATCAGATTCCTGAGGAAATACAAAAGGAGCGCTTTAACCGTCTTGTTGATCTACAGAACAGCATTTCAAAAAACTTCAATGAAAGCGCTGTCGGCAAGACCTTTAAGGCATTGGTGGACGGAAAGAGCAAAAATAATGAAAATGTGTATATGTCCCGTACAGAAAACAACAGAATAGTCCATTTTGAAAGCGATACGGACTATACAGGACAGTTTGTAAATGTTAAAATCACCCGTGCAGACACCTTTGCTATGTACGGTGAAATAGAAAAATAATTATTTAGGAGATAGAAAAATGGAAATTATGGAACTTGCTGCAAAGCTTGGTCAGGCTATTAAGGCTGATGAAAGAATTGCAAACATGAATGTAGCCAGAGAGGCTTACGAAAAGGGCGAAAAGATTCAGTCACTTATGATGGAGTATCAGGCTCAGCAGACTGCACTTGCAGAGGCATATAAGCTTGATGCAACAGATACAGCAGTTATCTCTGCAATCGAGGGCAGACTTCAGGCAATCGTAGCTGAGGTTACAGGTAGCGAGGTATTTGTAAACCTTAACAAGGCTCAGGAAGAGGTTAACGCTCTTATGCAGGAGGTTAATGAGGAAATCGAATTCCAGATTACAGGTGTTCGTCCCTCATGCACACACGACTGTTCAACCTGTGGTGGCGGCTGCTCACACAATCACTAATTAACTAAGAAAGAGGAATAAAACAGTATGACATCCATGATGCAACAATACCTTGATATAAAAAATCAGTATAAGGATTTTATACTGTTTTATCGTCTTGGTGACTGTTACGAAAGGTTCTTTGATGATGCCATCAAGGCATCAAGAGAGCTGGAGCTTACCTTAACAGGCAGAGACTGTGGTGAGCCGGAGCGCGCACCTATGTGTGGCGTTCCCTATCACAGCGCCGAGGTTTATATCGGTAAGCTTATATCCAAGGGCTATAAGGTAGCTATCTGTGAGCAGATGGAGGACCCATCTACCGCTAAGGGACTTGTTAAGCGTGAGGTGGTAAGAGAAATTACCCCCGGTACAGTTGTTGAAAGCAATCTTCTTAACGAAAACAGAAATAACTACCTTTGCGCCATAGCTTATGACAGCACACGTGTGGGTATTTGCTTTGCAGACGTATCCACAGGTGAAATAAGCGCTACATCCATTGATAACGAAAAGAGCAAGATTTTAAACGAGCTTGGCACATATTCTCCAAAGGAGATAATTGTAAATCTTCCTATGGACAGCGTGTCCTATCTTTACGATTTTGCAAAAACAAGGCTTAATGCTCTTTGCGAGTTTGCGCTTGATAATCTCTTTGATTATCCCAAGGCAAGCAATGAGGTAGGCAACCATTTTGGCAGCGAATTTACCGTAAAATACGGTAATGACGAGCCTATGATTTGCGCTATGGGCGCAATTCTTGACTATATCCGTTCCACACAGAGAACAGATATATCCTACATAAACAATCTCAATGTTTACGGAGAGGGTCAGTATCTTGAAATGGACCTTAACACCCGCCGTAATCTTGAGCTGTGCGAAACCATGAGAAACAAGGAAAAGAGAGGTAGTCTTTTCTGGGTTCTTGATAAAACAAAAACCGCCATGGGCGCACGTATGCTCCGTAGCTTTGTGGAGCATCCCCTTATTGACGTTAAAAAGATTAATGCACGTCAGGGCGCAGTTTCAGAGCTTGTTAATAACTTTGTTTTGCGTGAGGAAATTTCCCATCTTCTTTCTAACGTTTTAGACCTTGAAAGACTTATGACCAAGGTAGTGTACGGCACGGCAAACGGTAAGGATTTACGTGCAATTTCCACTACGATAGGCGTAATTCCCGATATCAGAAGCCTTCTTTTCACCGTAAATACTCCGGAGCTTTCTGCAATAAGAAATGAGATTGACACTCTTGAGGATATTTATGAGGCAATTGATAATACCCTTGTGGAAAATCCCCCATTCTCCATACGTGAGGGTGGCTTTATCAAGGATGGAGTAAGCCCCGATGTTGATTATCTTCGTACCGTAATGAGTGACGGTAAGGGCTGGATATCCAAGATTGAGGAAAGCGAAAGAGAAAAGACAGGCATTAAAACCCTTAAAATAGGCTATAACAGAGTATTTGGATATTATATTGAGGTAACCAAGTCCTTAATATCCCAGGTACCCGAAACATACATAAGAAAGCAGACTCTTTCCAACTGTGAAAGATATATCACAGAGGAATTAAAGAGCATGGAGGCGACGGTTCTAGGTGCTACCGACAAGGTATGTGCCCTTGAATACGATATTTTTATTGCACTCCGTGATGAGCTTGCTAAAAACCTTAAAAGAATTCAGAAGAGTGCTAACCTTCTTGCCAAGCTTGATGTTTACATCTCACTTGCAGAGGTAGCGATGAAAAATAATTACGTTTGCCCCGAGGTTGATTACAGCGATGTTATCGACATCAAGGACGGACGTCATCCTGTTGTGGAGCAGTTTGTTAAGGATAGCTACTTTGTGCCTAATGATACATTCCTTAATACAACAACAGACAAGCTTGCTCTTATTACAGGACCCAACATGGCAGGTAAATCCACATATATGCGTCAGAGTGCGCTTATCGTTCTTATGGCGCAGATCGGCTCCTTTGTTCCCGCCAAGGAGGCGAGAATCGGTGTTGTGGATAAGCTGTTTACCCGTGTAGGCGCATCTGACGATTTGGCATCGGGTCAATCTACATTTATGCTTGAAATGACAGAGGTTGCCTATATTCTTGATAACGCTACAAAGCGTAGCTTTATAATTTACGATGAAATAGGCAGAGGCACCAGTACCTTTGACGGTATGAGCATGGCTAAGGCTATTGCAGAATATACCGCAGGCAAGAAGATAGGCGCCAAGACCATGTTTGCAACTCACTATCATGAGCTTACCTCTCTTGAGGACGAAATCAGTGGAGTTGTAAACTATAATATAGCAGCCAAAAAGCGTGGAGAGGATATTATCTTCCTTCGTAAAATAGTAAAGGGCCCTACTGATGACAGCTACGGTATCGAGGTATCAAAGCTGGCAGGCGTGCCAAATGAGGTTGTTAAGCGTGCCCGTGCTATTCTTGCCGATATGGTAGAGGGTGCCATAGGTGCGCCTAAATCCACAAGGGCTAAGGTGCAGGAAAGTATTCCTATGGAAATGTCCATAGAGGATGTAAGCGTATATGAGGCTGCGGAAAGAATTAAGAAGGTGGATATTAACACCTTAACCCCCATTGAAGCGATGAACTTCATTTTTGAGCTTAAAAAATTATTCTAAAGAGGTGGTGAACGGATGGGAAGAATTAATGTGCTTGGATTTGACGTTGCCAATTTAATAGCGGCAGGCGAGGTAGTAGACCGTCCCTCATCCGTTGTTAAGGAGCTACTTGAAAACGCTATTGACTCCGGTGCTAAAAGCATTACAGTTGAGGTGAAAAAGGGTGGCAGCGCCTTTATAAGAGTAGCTGACGATGGCTGTGGCATTGAATATGAGGATTTGCCCGTAGCCATTCTCCGTCACGCAACAAGTAAAATCAAGGATCAGACAGATCTTGAGGCTATTATGACTCTTGGCTTCCGTGGCGAAGCCCTTGCAGCTATTGCCTCTGTATCTAAAATAAGAATAATGTCCCGTCAGCCCGATAGGGAAATGGGTGGACTTCTTGAGTGCCACGGTGGTGAAATTGTCAACCATATGGCAACAGGCTGTGCAAAGGGTACAACCGTAATTGTAGAGGACCTTTTCTACAACGTACCTGCACGAAAGAAGTTTTTAAAGAAGGATATGACAGAAACCTCAGCTATTACAGCCGTAATAGAAAAGGTGGCAATGTCAAAGCCCGATATTTCATTCCGTTACATAGTTGACGGAGAAATCAAGTATATGACATCGGGAGACGGCAATCTTCTTAACACAATCTATGCTATGCTTGGCAGAGATATAGCAAAGAAGACAGTCAAGGTTGAAAGAGAGGACAACGGAATCAGGGTAGAGGGCTTTATTTCCACCCCTGAGCTTGTAAGGTCCAACAGAAACTTTGAAAATTTCTATATTAACTCCAGATTTGTAAAAAGCAAGACAGCATCTGCAGCGATTGAGCAGGCGTATGTGTCATTTATCCCGTCGGATAAGTTCCCATTCTGTGTGCTTAATATAGTGATTGACCCCACACAGGTTGATGTAAACGTACACCCCTCTAAGCTTGAGGTTAAATTCTCTAATGAAAAGCTTATTTTTGAGGCTGTGTACTATGCAGTAAAAACTGCCCTTACAAATGAGATAGTCCGTCCTGAGCTTTTCAAAGAGACAGACCCTGTGTCAAAAAAGGCACAGGAATATATAAATACTCCATTCCCCGTAACCGACAGAGAAGCCCCTCGGGCACAGAGAATGGTATTTGACTCTAACAGCAATATCGGCACTCTCCGTAGCGATTATACTCTTAAGTATGAGGATAAAAGAGAGACTGGTAGCAGGATAACAGAAAAGCCACAGGTGTCATCAATTTTTGACACCGTAATGGAAAAAATAAGCAAAAACGATGTAAAAGCCCCCGATTTTACACCGAAAACAGAAAATATATCCCCTAAGGAAAATATTGTAAGCGTTCCTGCATTCGTTGAGAAAAAGGACGAAGCAAAGGTTACAGTACCCGATTATAAGCTTGTTGGCGAGGTGTTTAACTCATATGTAATAGTGGAGCTTGGCGAAACTATGTATATGATAGATAAGCACGCAGCCCACGAAAGAATTATATTTGAGGATTTAAAGAAGCTTACAGAGGAGGCATCTCCCTCATCACAAATGCTTATGATGCCTATTGAGGTATATCTTACAAGTGATGAAATCGGTGCCGTTACCGAATGGGAGGCAGATATAAGAAAAACAGGCTTCGGCTTTGAAATAAGCGGAGGACGTGTTTCAATTTACGAAATTCCCACAGGAATTGAGCAGGGTGTAGCAGGAGATATGTTTGTCACCTTTGCTACAAGGCTTGTAAAAGGCGAGGGCGATGCTGCCACAGCTAAAAATGAGTTTTTTGAGCGTGCGCTATATCAGGCGTCCTGCAAGGCAGCAATCAAGGCAGGTAGAGTATATGACAGCGGACATATCAAATGGATTTGCGACAGAGTGCTCACCCTTAGCAATATAAAATACTGCCCTCACGGCAGACCTGTTGCCTTTGAAATTACAAAGCATTTTCTTGAAAAACAGTTTGAAAGGATAAAATAATGTTCAAAGTATTAAAGACCGACGGACGTGCGCGCCGTTGCACAATGGAAACTGTACACGGCACAATAGAAACACCTGTCTTTATGAATGTTGGCACCTGCGCTGCTCTTAAGGGTGGAGTGTCCACAATAGATTTAAAGGAGCTTAACTGTCAGGTTGAGCTGTCAAATACCTATCATCTTCACCTTCGCCCAGGGGACAAGCTTATTCACGACCTTGGCGGTATTCATAAGTTCTTCAACTGGGACAGACCTGTTCTTACAGACAGTGGCGGATTTCAGGTATTTTCCCTGGCTCAGCTTCGTAAGATTACTGAGGAGGGCGTTAAGTTCGCATCTCATATAGACGGTAAGCGTATTTTTATGGGTCCTGAGGAAAGTATGCAGATTCAGTCAAATCTTGCTTCCACCATCGCAATGGCATTTGACGAATGTATTGAAAACCCTGCCACATATGAATATACAAAGCAGTCCTGTGACAGAACTGTAAGATGGCTTGTAAGATGTAAAAAGGAAATGGAAAGATTAAACTCCCTTCCCGAAACAATAAACCAGCATCAGATGCTTTTCGGCATAAATCAGGGTAGCACCTTTGAGGATTTACGTATAAAGCATATGCAAGAGATTGCAGAGCTTGATCTTGACGGATATGCTATCGGTGGACTTGCAGTAGGTGAGGAAACCGAGGAAATGTACAGAATTATTGACGTGGTTGAGCCTTATATGCCCAAGGATAAGCCAAGATACTTAATGGGCGTTGGTACACCCTGTAATATCCTTGAGGCTGTCCACAGAGGAGTTGACTTCTTTGACTGTGTAATGCCCAGCCGTAATGCCCGTCACGGTAATCTCTTTACATGGCACGGCAAGATGAATATTATGAACGAGAAGTACGCCCGTGATTCCCGTCCCATTG
>JAFTHF010000153.1 GCA_017457545.1 Clostridia bacterium | reverse complement strand
CCTGCCTTACTGGATTTAAACTCTAAAAGGTCAACCTCCTCAAGTATCTTAAGAGCCTTTTCTCTTGTTTCCTCTTTCTCTACTCCACTAAAACGAAGTGCGCTCTCTACATTCTCAAGAACCGTGTTTCCGACAAGGATACCGTAGTTCTGAGAAATAAAGCTTACATAATCGCGACGGTAGTGCTCCCAGTCTGCTGAGCTATAATGAGATGTAGGTGCACCGTAAATATATAGCTCACCTGCCTCATATGGAATAATTCCACCGAGAATATGCGCCATTGTAGATTTACCACTTCCACTTTCACCGGTTATAGCAACAAATTCACCAATCTTAAAAGAAAGGTTTATACTTGAAAGTCCCATTACTACACTGGTTTTTGAGGTGTAATACTTGGACAGGTTTTCAAGTCTCAATACTTCCATGGTTTGTCTCCTATCAAAAAAATCTAAATAACAAAACATATTTTATCACATTGTCTATATCTTGTAAATAAATATTTATAAAAATTAAACAAAAATTTATATTTAAATGATTTGCTATCCGTAAACTATTAACAACAAAAACAGAATAAAGGTCACTAAATAATTCAAATAATTATAATTTTTTACAAAAAAATCCGTCACCGTAAAAGATGACGGATTAATTTTAAAAGTCATAATCTGCAGCAAGACGTGCAGGTGGCTTTCTGTTAAGGGTAAAAATTGGAAGAATTGCTACAAATAATCTGAACGCTGCAATTATTCCTAATGTCAGAAGTGCGCCCCACACGGGGAAGATAAGAATTGTACCCAACTGCTCTATTGTTGAAATAATTCTGATAGCGCCATATGCAATTGCAATAGTCGGCAAAGAATATTTAAATGTTGTAGAAAGGCTTTCTATTCCGAAAATCAGCATAAGATTTCTCTTTGGTATTCCAAGAAGCCTGTAAACCGTAACAATATCCATTCTATCCTTAATTTTCGAACGCTGCATAAGATACAGCATTACAGCTGAAAGAAGAATTACTGAGCTTATTACAATGGTTCTTGCATCCATTTTAGTCATAGTCTTCTCTTTATACTCATTGTAATCAATTGTATAGTTATCTACGACTGTTACGCTAAGCCTTCCCTTCATCTCTTCAGGCACACCGGCATCAAGATATTTGTAAATTGCATCCTTATCCTCGGTCCAGAGTGTACACATGTCTGTAGAGCTGATCATTGAATAGTAAAGATCGTCAAGCTCCTCATCGCGTATTACTACCTTTGCTTTTATATTGGTATTGCTTGAGAGGGATACAAGCTTTCTAATAGTCAAGAAATAACCACTCTTAAGATTAAGAACCTCACCCTCTGTTCGTCCTGCGCCTGCGTTATTGACAATACATATACACTCACCCTCACTGAGTGTTATATCTGTTCCCATAAAGCTGTTGAATTCTGACAGAGTCATAACCTCATATCCACCAGCTCCAACAGCAAGAAGACCCTCCTTTGACATATAAACAGCAGGTTCTCCGGAATCACATATGCCTACTATTGTGGGTGTGTAGCTTCTGTCACAGCCAAGCTTTTTACCAAGGAAATATTCAGCATTCGGAATGATGTTCTGAAGAATGCCTTCCTCGCTTATAGCCTTATCAAGCACCCACCTGTCAACTACTATTTCATTGTGCTTTTCGGGCATTCTGCCGGCAATCAAGGTGTCCTCATCAAGTCTGGACAGGTCAACATATGTATACTTGCTCAGCCCCATTGCAAGAGTGCCAAGCTGCTCTACTGTGCTATCCTTATAGGATAAAACAGTATTTGTTTTAGGAAGATAATCAAAATCTATACCTGATTCATTGAGATATTTAATATATGCTACTATTTCTTCCTTAAGCGTACGTACATTTATACCAAGACCTGCTCCTCTGGAGAAATTAAATGTGAGTGTATGAGAATCATCGGTTATAAAGTCCTCGGGATCAATGTGAGCTACAGTAATAAAATCAGCTATTGCCAAGGAAAGCATTAAAGATAAAATAATAATAAACATTCCAAGGCTGAATCTACGCAGCTTTCTTCCCGAAACGGAATTTTTGGCTTCTTTCATTATAAGCTTGAAGCCAAGAAATTTTTTGCCGTTGCCTTTAGTCTCGATTACCTCTTTTTTAATTTGCTTTTCATTATTATCAAAGCTTTCAATGGAAAGTACAGGTCTGCTGCCCTCCTTTAAAAACGGAGCTGAGGAAAGCTCTGAAGAAAGAACTACTCTCTTATCATTGAATTTAAATACTATTCTGTCCTTTTCGGTAACAATAGTAAGCTCCAAGGGCTCTGCATCCTCGGTAGAAAGCATTCTCACAGACAGCTTAGCAAGATTTGTTCTTTCTTCCGTGTAATCTGCAGCATAAATTGCATCCTTTTCACCGGCATCTATAGTGCCTCTTGACCAATCGGTAGTATCTGACACAATGCTTCCATCATCAAGTGTGATTATTCTGTCTGCGAAGAAGTTAGCAATCCTTGTTTCGTGTGTTACCATCACTATAAGGCTTTCCTTTGAAAGCTCCTTAAGAATGGTGCAAATATTCATTGTATTAGCTTCATCAAGATTACCCGTAGGCTCATCTGCGAAGATAACACGTGGACGACGGGCGATGGCACGGGCGATTGCAACTCTCTGCTGCTGACCACCTGAAAGCTCACCAACCGGACGCTTACCGTATCTTAGCATATCTACGCGTGAAAGCGCATCGCTTACTCTTTCAAGCTTTTCCTCGTGAGATACATCTAAAGAATGCATACCCAAGTAAACGTTGTATGCTACGGAATGCTCACTTAAAAGATAGTAGTTTTGGAATATGTATCCGAAATTAGCATTACGCTCCCTCTCCATTTCTCTTGAGGTAGCCTTTTTTATTTCGGTATTTTCAGTAATGATTTTACCGCTGTCAAATACATCAAGTCCACCGATAGCATTAAGTAAGCTTGTTTTACCACAGCCGGATGAACCTAATATACAAATAAAGCCTGTATCTGGAAGCTCAAATGAAAGATTATGCAGCACCTCGTTTGCACGTCTTGTACCCTTATCATAGGTCTTTTTTAAATTTTCAACCTTGATCATCAGACTTCACCTCCAAGCGTACTACAAAATCTATATCCTCATCTGCCTGCTCAGTCTTAAATACCTGATTTCTGACTGATTTCCATACAGAAGTAAAGGAAAAGACACAAATAGCAAAATGCAAAATCACAAGTAAAATTATATTTCCTATATCAAGATATTTGAATATAGACACAACAT
>JAFTHF010000152.1 GCA_017457545.1 Clostridia bacterium | reverse complement strand
TTTGGAGAAGTGTTATTCTAAAACAAAAAAACGGACACCTGGGTGTCCGTTTTTTCTATTAGTTATGAATTGGCTTTGCCAATGTTATGATGACTTACGTCAGTTATGATTGCTTCGCAAGTTATGATTTTCGCTATGCGAAAAGATAATTCTTACGAATTAAAGACCAAGGTCCTCAACAAAAAGCTCACGTACTGCGTTTTCGTCTACTGCAGGCTTGTCACGTTCAGCCAAGAACTTAGGTGCAACCTGTGGGAAGAGTGCGCAGGAGAGAACGTCCTCATCACTCTTTGTAATGTCAGCATACTCAGCACGGTACTTTTCAAGCTCAGGCTCAAGAAGGTCAGCAGGACGGCAAGTGATAACCTCAGCATCGCCGATTGCCTTCTTTCTTACCTCTTCGTTTACCTCACCGGGAAGCATACCGTATTCACCACGGAGAAGGCCCTTGGATTCCTTAGTTACCATCTTGTATCTTTCACCGGAAAGAACGTTGAGAACAGCCTGTGTACCAACGATCTGTGATGTGGGAGTTACAAGGGGAGGATAACCGAAGTCCTTACGTACTCTTGGAATTTCAGCAAGCACCTCATAGTACTTATCCTCTGCCTTAGCCTGCTTAAGCTGGGAAATAAGGTTGGAAAGCATTCCACCGGGTACCTGATAGAGAAGTGTGTTGGGGTCAACGTTAAGTACCTTGGGGTCAAGGGAGCCCTGCTCCTTAAGCTTTGCTGCTACCTTTCTGAAGTGAGCAGCTACATCGCTAAGGTTGTTAAGGTCAATGCCTGTATCGTATTCTGTACCTGCAAGTGTAGCAACCATTGCCTCAGTAGAGGGCTGTGATGTACCGTTTGCAAGGGGAGAAAGTGCAGTATCTACAATATCAACACCAGCCTGGATAGCCATAAGGTATGTCATATCGCCTGTACCTGTGGTGTTGTGTGTGTGAAGGTGGATAGGAGCCTTAACCTTTGCCTTAAGTGCCTTAACGAGTGAGTAGGCGTCA
The DNA here is from genome assembly GCA_017457545.1 of Clostridia bacterium. The sequence goes on along the minus strand of JAFTHF010000152.1, from coordinate 665 downwards.
TAGGGAAGAAGAAGGTTAGCCATGTCCTTGATACAAATTGTATCAGCGCCCATTTCTTCGAGCTTCATAGCGAGATTTACAAAGTATTCCTCATTATGAACAGGGCTTGTTGTGTAGCTGATAGCAGCCTCAACGTGTCCGCCGTATTTCTTTGTAGCCTTGATTGCAGCCTCCATATTACGGGGGTCGTTAAGTGCGTCAAATATACGGATAACGTCAATACCGTTTTCAATAGATTTCTTAACGAAAGCATCTACAACGTCGTCTGCGTAGTGCTTGTAGCCAAGAAGGTTCTGACCGCGGAGAAGCATCTGAAGCTTTGTGTTAGGCATAGCCTTACGAAGCTGACGAAGTCTTTCCCAGGGGTCTTCCTTAAGGAAACGCATGCAGGAGTCAAAGGTTGCGCCGCCCCAGCACTCAAGTGACCAGTAGCCTGCCTTGTCAAGACCCTCACAAGCGGGGAGCATATCCTCAAGACGCATTCTTGTAGCAGCCTGAGACTGATGTGCGTCACGAAGAACAGTATCTGTTATAAAAACTTTTTTAGCCATTTTAGTTTACCTCCATTAAGCGCCAAAGAGTGCGATAAGTACGCCTGCCGCAATTGCAGAGCCGATTACACCTGCAACGTTGGGACCCATAGCGTGCATAAGCAAGAAGTTGCC
>JAFTHF010000151.1 GCA_017457545.1 Clostridia bacterium | reverse complement strand
CGGAATAGGGATGACGGCGTACCGCTTCGGTGAGCTGACCGCCCTCCTCATAGCCCACATATCCCGGAGGAGCACCAATGAGACGGGATACGGAGAATTTCTCCATATACTCACTCATATCAATTCTTATCATATTGCGCTCATCATCAAACAAAGCCTCGGCAATAGATTTTGCAAGCTCGGTTTTACCTACACCTGTAGGGCCTAAGAACATAAATGAGCCAATAGGACGGTCAGGGTCCTGAATACCCGCGCGGGAACGGAGAATTGCATTGCAAATTGTTTCCACCGCCTCATTCTGACCGATAACTCTCTTATGAAGAATTTCGTCAAGGTGAAGCAGCTTTTCCCTTTCGCTTTCTACAAGCTTTGATACGGGAATGCCTGTCCAACGAGAGATAATTCTTGCAATTTCATCCTCCTTAACCTGGTCACGCAATAAGCTTTCCTTACTGTCGTTTGTCTTGCTTTCAGCCTCGGAAAGCTCCTTTTGAAGCTGTGGAAGTGTACCGTATTTCAGCTCGGCTGCAAGGTTAAGATTGTATTCATTCTGCGCCTTTTCGATTTTTGCATTAGTCTGCTCAATCTGCTCACGAAGTCTTTGGATTTTGCCTATGCTGTCCTTTTCATTTTCCCATTTTGCCTTCATTTCATCAAATTCTGCACGAAGGTCGGAAAGCTCCTTGCGAATTGCCTCAAGATGCTCAATTGAAAGCTTGTCTGTTTCCTTTTTAAGCGCAGCCTCCTCAATTTCAAGCTGCATAATCTTGTGAGAAATTTCGTCCATTTCTGTAGGCATGGAGTTCATTTCTGTTTTAATAAGGGAGCACGCCTCATCAATTAAGTCAATAGCCTTATCTGGCAAAAATCTATCGGAAATATATCTGTCGGACAGGGTTGCTGCTGCGATTATAGCACCGTCATTTATCTTAACACCGTGGTAAACCTCATATCTTTCCTTAAGTCCACGAAGAATTGATATAGTGTCCTCAACCGTAGGCTCATTTACCATAACAGGCTGATAACGTCTTTCAAGGGCAGGGTCCTTTTCGATATACTTTTTATATTCGTTAAGGGTTGTTGCGCCAACGCAATGCAGCTCACCTCTTGCAAGCATAGGCTTAAGAATATTGCCCGCATCCATAGCTCCGTCTGTTTTTCCTGCACCTACAATAAGATGCAATTCATTAATAAAGAGTATGATTTTGCCCTCACTTGCCTTGACCTCGTTAAGCACAGCCTTAAGACGCTCCTCAAACTCGCCACGGTATTTTGCACCTGCAACAAGTGCGCCCATATCAAGTGAAAAGAGAGTTCTTCCTTTAAGATTATCGGGCACGTCTCCACGGACAATACGAATTGCAAGTCCCTCTGCAATGGCAGTTTTACCAACGCCCGGCTCACCGATAAGACAGGGATTGTTTTTTGTCTTACGGGAAAGAATTCTGATTACATTACGTATTTCCTCATCACGTCCTATAACAGGGTCAAGCTTCTGATTACGCGCAAGGGCGCAAAGATCGTGGCCGTATTTTTTCAATACATCATAGGTGGATTCGGGATTTTCGTTGTCAACACGCTGATTGCCCCGTATTTCCTTAAGGGCATTAAGAATTTTATCTCTTGTAATACCAAATTTGTTAAATACCTTGCTTAAGCCACTATTTGCTTTTGTAATCAAGGCAAGGAATATATGCTCAACAGAGATGTAGCTGTCTCCCATGCTTTCAGCCTCATGCTCAGCCTCTGCCAAGGCAGAATCAAGAGCGCCTGACATATATAGGTTATCTCCCTTAGCCCCCGAAACCTTAGGCAAACGGGAAACTGCACCTTCACACTCAACTCTTATGTCTTTTATATCAAAGCCACATTTTTTAAGAAGTTCGTGAATAAGCCCGTCCTCCTGATTTACAAGAGAGAGTATTATATGCTCAGGCTCAAGGGTCTGGTTGCCGTGGTCCTTAGCTATTCTTTGTCCGTTGCGAAGGGCCTCAAGGCTTTTTTCTGTGTAATTTTGTCCGTTCATATTTATACCTCCTTATATCCTTATCTCGTTTTTATTTAGATAGGAGAGAATAATTTTTTCAATTTCATATGCTGCCATCTGTATATTATCTATATTGTAGAAAAACACCTTAAGACAGCTGTCCAGCATTTTTATATATTCTGCGATTACATTGCCAAGCTGCGATGATGTAATGCTTTTGTCCGATCTCAGCCTCAGCCTTCTTGCAAACTTGTCATTGTCAAGATAGTATTCTGTATCGGGGATATAGGCGCTTTCAAGCCTTGCGAACAGCTTATAGAATTCCATCATATATAAAATTAATGTAGAGTTTTGCGTTCTCATGGAAACCTTAAGTGTTCCTATATCGCTTGATACATCTCTTGCAAGCTCCACGGTGTACTTGACAGACGGATTATATTTATAATCAAGAGAGGAACGCACATTCATAACCGATGATGAATTACTAAGTAAGGTCTTAAATGTATCCACAGGAGAAAGAAGCTCCGTAAGAGCTGAAAACACCTGACTGATTCTCATCTCAGGGGTTGTATAGGAAACATATTCCGCAAGAATCTGATTTATCATATTAGACCTGTTAGTGCCGTTCTTGTATGCTAAGCGGTCAATCTCGCCTACCACCTCGTCGGACAATATCAGGGAATATAAGCTTTTACTCATAGTATTGCTCCTTTGCTTTTAATCTGCTTCTGATAAAATAATATCACAGGTTGCAAACTTTGTCAAGATATTTATATAAATTTATTCACAAGTTTCATAAATCCTACACCAAAATTACACAAAAATGCGCCGAAATGTATTTAAAATAAAAATTAACATATGAACAAATGAACACTAATAGTGTTTGAAAAGAAAACAGAAAAGAGTATTGACTTTTATGGTTGATTATGTTAATATCATTTTGACTTCATTTTGGAGGTAGCTATGTTTATACTTCTTGTATCAATTATATATCTTGCGTTTATCAGTCTGGGCTTGCCGGACTCCGTTCTCGGCTCTGCCTGGCCGTCTATGTTTGTGGAGATGGACGTTCCCGTTTCATACGTAGGCATTGTTTCTATCATTATATCCATAGGTACCATTCTTTCAAGCCTTATGAGTGACAGAATCACATCAAGACTTGGCTCATCAAAAACTACCTGCATCAGTATTTTTCTTACTGCAGCAGCTTTAATGGGATTTTCTGTAAGCTCGGAGTTCTGGATGATTTGCTTGTTTGCCATTCCTTACGGACTAGGCGCAGGAAGCGTTGATGCAGCGCTTAACAATTATGTTGCTCTTCACTTTGCTGCCAAGCATATGAGCTGGCTACACTGTATGTGGGGACTTGGTGCATCTATCGGACCTTACATTATGGGTATGGCGCTTTCAGCTGATAAGGGCTGGGATAAGGGATATTTTTATATTTCCATTATTCAGTTTGTTATTGCCTTTATAGTGCTTATCAGCTTACCTATCTGGAAAAAGAATGTGGATAAGGAATCGTCAAAAACAGACGTGACAGAGCAAAAGCGCACACCTCTTACTCTAAGACAGATTTTCTCTATTCCCGGTGCTAAGCCTGTTATGATTACATTTTTCTGCTACTGTGCACTTGAGGTAACTGCTATACTTTGGGCAAGCACATACCTTAATATATACCGTGGCATAGATGCCGACCTTGCCGCCACCTTTGGCAGCTTATTCCTAGTTGGCATTACCGTCGGCAGAGCTATTAACGGCTTTATCGCCATGAAGCTGTCCGACACTACGATGATTCGTATAGGACAGGGAATTATACTTTTGGGTACTGTAATGGTTGTGCTTCCTATCAGTAATACCGTATCCTTAATCGGTCTTGTTATTATGGGTATGGGCTGCGCCCCTGTTTATCCAAGTATAATTCATTCTACCCCCATACGCTTTGGTGCAGATAAATCACAGGCTATTATCGGTGTACAAATGGCAAGTGCCTATACAGGCAGCTGTCTGATGCCACCCCTTTTTGGACTTATTGCTAATCATATCGGTATTGGATTATTCCCCGTATTTATGGGTGTAATTCTTATTCTTATGATTGTAATGCATGAGGTTCTTTGTTATAGGTATCCGATAAAATAAAAAAAGGACAATCCACAGGGATTGTCCTTCTTTGTTTATGTTAGCTTTCGCTTGCTTCTGTATTTGTATCAGCGCTTTCACTATCGGTTGTCTTTGTTTTTTGCTTAGCCTTCAGGATAAAGAGGAGAAGTGCTGCAAAGTATACAATAATTATACCGAGAGTTGCAAAGCATAGTGCAGGCTTCTGCGCAGCAAGTCCAACGAGGAGAAGCTTAGTTGCGCCAAGAATAATACCGTAGCTTGAGCCGAGAATTAAGGTGTTTGATGCGGGGGTTTTAACTTCGGGGTCAATTTCACGAAGG
>JAFTHF010000150.1 GCA_017457545.1 Clostridia bacterium | reverse complement strand
CGTCCTCGAATCTTACGAGTGCGCCGCTACCGTCAGGAATGAAGGTGTAGCCCTCTTCATTGTAATCTGCAGCATTAAGGTAAGGAAGAATAGATACAGTTTCAAGTGTAACTGCTGTTCTGTCGTAGCTTATCTTGCTAGCATCAACCTCTGCTGTAAAGCCGTTTTCTGTAAGCTTATACTCAAGAGGAACAATAAATCCGGGGTGTGTGGAGGCAACATCCTCAGGCACGAAGCCGATGCTGTTATGATGCTCTTCCATACGGTCCTTAGTATAACCGATCTTGGCAAAGGTGGTCTGTGTCTCGCCCTTTCTCTTATCGTTTATACCCTTAAGTGAATACAAGGGCTCGGTCTCAATGCCGTACTGCTTGTATGATTTTAAAAGATTTTCTTTCTTGTTAGGTGAAATAGTCTGTGAAATATCTGTTCCGTTTTCATCAATTGTGATTGAACAGTATTCGTAGTTATATTTCATATTGCTGATTTCGGAATCGGAAACTCCTGCTGCCTTAAGCTCGGAAATAAGCTCATCCATATCAGACTTCTTAATAAGCTGAGGAATGATAAATTCCTTAATCTTTTCACCGAAATCATAAACTACTGTTACGCTATCCTCTGTGTATTTGTATGAAACCTGATTGTTCTCATACTTGATACAGTTGTTATAGCTGTAATACGGTGCTGAAATACTTGCACCGGTTGACTTATAATAAAGTATAAGCTGTGAAAGTGTTCTATCTGTGCCGTTGTAGGGGTTGGAAAGCATTATCTCACCTGTCTTGGTGTTTACGATTGCAACCTCTGCAGTCTTCTCATCTACATAAAGATTGAGATCACCCTTTGTGAGCTTAAGCTCCATGCCCTTAATTCTTTCTTGTTCTGCCAATGATCTAGCATCTGTGTAAACCGATGCTGCAGATGAACCAAACATACCTATTGTGGAAATACACATAAGCACGGCAAGGATAAATGCTGTTATTCTCTTTTTCATTAGCTATATCCTCCTTTACCTGAAACTTATTTCATCAATCAGTGTTTCCACAAAGCCTATCATCTTAGATGCGAGGGTTGTGAACAACAATGCAACGAATACGATGAATACCATACCTACCAATGAGCAAAGGATCATTACGATGTTCTTACCCATTGTAAAGTCGTGAATAACCTGCATACCGATAATGAGAAGGAATGCCATCCATATATATGCAAGTACTACGAGCATAGATGCGATCTGAGCCTCGTCGCCAACGAATACGTTTGTAAGAATTGTAGAAACAATTACAAAGATCGGAACCGGGAACAAAGCATAGGATGTGGCAATGAAGATATTCTTCATATTGCCTTCGCCGTCAAACAAGGTGGTGAAGCACCAGTTGCCGACTACCCAAAGAATCAAAATTACAAGTACTGATGCAGCACTGGAGAAGATAGTACCGTATGCGCCCTGAGGGTTCTGGTAATAGCCTCTACCAATATCCTGATAGTAGAATGCAAGAATTGTAACTATGATATAAATGATGGAAGCTCTTACTGAGCCGCGCTGCTCGTGCTTAAGATCCCAGAAGCCATCAAATGGGTGGAATATAATGTGTGTACCGTAGCAGAGCTCTTCCTTAAGAGACTTTCTACCGGACTTAGTCTGAGCAGCAAGGTTTACCTTACCTACCCAACCCATAAGCTTGCCAAAGAGGACAAAGACGAATACAATAAGGACAATCATAGGAATGAACCAGATTTCCATTACTTCCTTACGAACTTCCTTAAATGCTGTTGCATAGTTTTCAATATCGTAAGCATTCTGGAAATATCCGATGGCCTCACTGTAATCACCTGCTCTGTGCAAGGACTTACCGATAGCTACATATGCTGTATCAAAGTTATTGTTTCTCGCAAGAACGTCTTCCCACTTTTCAATGGAGAGATCATACTCACGAAGATTCTGAAGCTCAATAGCTTCATCAAGAAGATTACCATACTCAGTTCTACGGTAAACTGTGAACGAGTTGGATTTGATATCAAGCACCAAAATCTTGTTGCCCTGATATGTAATTGCCTGAGCAAGTGTAAGGTTACCAAGCTGGTTACCCTTATCACCGAAGATATAAAGCAAGTTACCGTCGTTATCGTATGTATATACCTTACAACGGTTAGAGTCGATAATGGACCAAACGCCGTTAGGACCACTTGTAATATCCTTGATCTGAGAAGCGTCTGTTACCTGCTCTGTGCTTTCGCCTGTGATATCACTGGACATGATATCAACTTCGCCTGCAGGGTCAAAGAAGCCGTTACGGTTCATAATATCTGCACCCTTAGCATTAAGAAGTCTTACAGGAGAGTAAACACCGTCCTTTGACTTGATTGATGCCATCTGCTGATCCTTGTAGTCTTCACCGAAGATACATGTGGCATATACGAATTCCTGTGAGGACTGGTCAAGGTCAAGGCTTGTAAATGAAGTAGGAACGAAGGTGAGCATATTAGCTGCTGCAGGGTTGATGATACGAAGGAGAGCCTCTCTTGCTGTAACGGTTACCTTAGGAGCACCGATAAAGTTGATAAGCTTACCGTTAGATGTCATAACCATGATACCTTCGGTTCTGTCTGATGCTGTTACATAAAGACGTCCGTATTTGTCAACTACACAGCTAACAGGTGAATACTTGTCGTCTACCAAAAGTGTGGACTTAGGCTTGTTGATTTCACGTACGATTTCACCGGTTTCAAGGTCAAATACAAGGATTCTTGAGTTACCTGTATCGCAAACGTAAAGTCCCTTTACATCGCCTTCGTTAACAACGAATGTGCTGGAGGGCTTGTTAAAGCCATCATCTACACCACTGTCGTTTACAAAGTCCTTAATAATGTACTTAAGTCTGTATTCGTAGTCAAGAACTACTATTCTGTTATTACCTCTGTCGGTAATATAGATATTGCCATTAGCATCTGCTTCAATATCAGAGGGCTCCATAAGAGGTGTATCAAGACCGCCTGCAAGCTCACCGATATAAGCTGAGTCTACCATGATGTCAGGTACATAAGCATCAGGTGATGGAACTGCCCATCCGTCAATGCCGTATGTATATGTCTCATAAGGTATGATAGCGAAGGAAGCTATGGGGAATACCATAAGAAGCATCATTACGAATACTAATATTCTTGTTACTTTCTTCATAATTCCTCCTTAGTCCTTCATACCGCTGGATCCCATTGTTTCAATGATATTACTCTGTGAGATAACGAATACCGCGATAGGAACGATCATCATAATAACTGTACCTGCTGCGGAAGCACCTGCACGGGCAATACCACCTGATGTGATCTGGCCGATTGCGTAGTTAAGTGTCTTAAGCTCTTCACTATAGATATATACTGAAGCGCCTGTATTCCAGAGACCCTGGAATGAGTAAATGATAAGTGTGAGCCATGCGGGCTTAACCATAGGCATTGCGATTACCCAGAAGGTCTTAAATTCGCTACATCCGTCAAGACGCGCACTCTCAAGTACTGTATCTGTAATTGATGAATCCATAAACTGCTTCATAAGATAAAGACCAAGTGTTGAGCCCCATGCGGGAATGATAATAGCAAGGTGATTATCAAGCAAACATAATGTTGAAAGTGTTAGGAAGTTTGCAATAGCAGTAACGGTTGCTGTAAACATAAGGGATGATCTGATGAGTTTGAATACGCCTACTCTACCGGGGAAAGGAATCTTAGCAAGTGCATACGCTGCAAGGGATGAGAAGAACAAGTTTCCAAATACGCCTGCTGCTGTAATGAACACTGTGTTGAAGATGTATCTTGAGAAGGGTACCCATGAATCGCTAAGGAGCTTAAACAAGCTACCAAAGTTTCCAAGTGTGGGCTTAGCAACCCAGAATCTTGGAGGGAAGATGAAGAGCTCATCAAGTGGCTTAAGGGACTGCATGATTACGTATACCATAGGTAAGAACATGAACACGCCCATGATTGCAAGGAACACAAAGATTCCCGCGTCGCCGCCTACCGAACGGTTAAGGACAACTTGATGATTTCTAATTCGCATTTTTTGCACTTTTTGCATATTATTGTCCTACCTTCGAAATTAATTTTTGAACAAGCATGTTAGCGCCGATCATGATAAGGAACAAGATTGTTGCTATCGCAGAGGCGTAACCTACTTCCCATCTTGTACTGCCGTAGTCATCGAGACAGTGCATAATTGTGTGACATGAATAGTTTACTGAGGGGAATCCGCAAAGTGCGGTAACTACTGCACCGAAACCGAAGGAACCGGTGATAGCTGTGATCGCACCGAAGAGGAGCTGAGGCTTCATCTGAGGAAGTGTGATGTACCAAAGCTCTTGCCATCTGTTCTTGATTCCGTCAACGGAGGCAGCCTCGAACAAGCTCTTGTCCATAGTCTGGAGACCTGCGATGAAGGAAAGGAACGCTGTACCGAGTGACATCCAAAGAGCAACTACGATACAAAGGGTCATTGCGTAGTTTTCATCATGGAACCAAAGAATAGGCTCGTTGATGATGCCGAGGTCAAGGAGTGTACCGTTTACCCAACCGTTTGCGTCATCGTGGAAGAGTGTCTGCCAAACGAGGTATACGTTTCCTGAGAATGAAGGTGCATAGAATACAAGAGTAACAAGCGCTCTGATCTTAGGAGCAAGCTCATTAATGAACCATGCAACAAGGAAGGAAAGTATGTAGGATACAGGACCTGTAACCATAGCGAATATAAGTGTGTTCTTACATGCCTGAAGGAATATGTCATCGTCGAAGAACAATCTTGTATAGTTGCTTATACCAACGAACATATCGGATTTAAACTCAAGCATGTTAAATGATGTAAAGCTGAGTGCAAGTGAAAGTAAAACCGGGAACAATGTGAACATACAGAATACGATCATAAAGGGCAAGATCATAACATAGCCTGCTTTATTTCTCTTCATTTCTTTAATTGTCCACTGTGCCATGGTCATATCTTTACGGGCTGTTACCACCTTCTTCTCTTTTTTGGTGGCAGCCTCCTCTTCGATTATGACAGGGGCGTCGGTACTATTTGCAAGATCTTTCGCAAACATTGCGGTTTCCTCAGATGACTTGAAATAATTTTTCTTAAATTCATCCTTGGAGATCTTACGCACTTTGACAGCTTCATTTAATTTTTTATCTTGTGTTGCCATCTAAATTATCTCCTTAACAGTATTTCCGACTTAACAGTCTAATCTTCGTATATGTCCATGCCGAACTCTTGACGTTTTCTAGTTAATTCCTTATTAATTGTATTAACATAGCTGAGAAGCGCGTCGGCAGGATCGGCTCCGTCATTATATGCTGCGAGGAATGCGAAATCGATATATCTCTGGAGGTAGTAGCTTCCGGGGTGGTTAGGAACAGCTGCGAGGTTTTCAACCTGAGCAGTGATGTTAATAAGCTCCTCGTTAGTCCAAGGAAGCTCATGGAGAGCTTCTGTGTTAGCTACCAACGGTCTTGCGGAGATACCCATAAGTGCAACGATATCGTTTGCATAGTCAGCCTGGAATTCCTTACCTGTGTACCACTTCATAAATTCCCAAGCGTTATCGGGGTTGTCACAGCCTGCAAGCATAAGGCATCCGGATACTGTAGCGTTTGATGTGTTCTTAATAGAACCGTCAGCCTGTCTGTATCCGGGAAGCGGAACGAAGCCCCAAAGACCTGAAATTTCTGTAGCGAAGATTTCAAGCTGGTTACACATACCGTAGGATGTGATACCGATAGGCATCTCACCTGTTCTGAAACGGTTTGCGAAGTCATACTGATAAGGCAATGAGTACTGTGTAAACATGTTACAAAGCTTTGTAAATGCATTAAGTACTCCTACATCATCAAAGTTGATTGTCATACCGTTATTGGAGTATACTTCATTTCCACTCTGGTGAATGAATGTGTAGATATCCTTCTGGATACCGATTTCCATGTTGTTGTACTGAAGTACGGGAATCATAGCAAGCAAGTCATCCCATGTTTCAGGAATCTCAAGACCAAGGTCAGAAAGAATATCCTTACGATAGAACATCATACTGAAGTCCATCTTATCAGGAAGACCGTAGTATGTCTTGGATGTCTTTCCTGTGTCTACATCGTAATTATACAATGTAAGAGGAATCATAGCAGCCTCGGGGAAGTAATCAAATACCTCGGGGTCTCTTGCTAAGAATTTATTAAGAGGCATTGCAGCACTACGTAAAGCGTAGTCGATAATTGATGTGCTACCCTCAAAGAGTGATACATCAGGACCTACGCCTGCAAGAACTGAAGGAAGAAGTGTTCCTCCCGCTACAAGCTTGATAGTAGCAGATACGCCTGTTTCGGGTGTAAACTTATTTTCAATGAGGCTTCTTACGATTTGTGCCTGGTCACGACCTGTTGTATTAGCAACTGTTGTGATCCAAACCTCAACGGGCTCTGCACTTGAATCTGCAGATACGCCGAGTGAGTTATAGTCAACAATAAAGCTGTAGTAGAAGAGCTTTATTTCATACCAGAGAGACTGGAAGAAGTTACCCTCGCTCTTGGGAAGCTCCTCGTCTAACTTCTGGATCTGAATGTAGTCAACCTGGAGAGGCTGAGTCTTGGCTGTGTTAATCCATGTACCAAGGTTACCGATCTGAGACTTAAGTGTTTCAAGGTTCTTAGCAATCTCGTTCTCGTCGCTTGCCATCTTATAAAGAAGGTTGTAAAGCTGTTCAAGTGTAGATGTCTGCTGACCCTTAAGACCTGTTGTCTCTGTAAGGTAATTATATACGCCCTTAAGTCTGATGGATTCGTCCATCAAGGCTGTAATAACATCGGGCATTACTCTGGAGAAGCCGTATGAACGGTCTTCGTCAGGTGTACTACCTGTGAGCTTCAAAATCTCAAGGTAGCAGTTGTTAATAACTGAAAGTGACTCACTAACCTGCTCTACCTGAGCGCCCATATCACCGAGTACAACCTCGAGCTTGATTACGTGCTTACCTTCGGAAAGGTAGAACTTGTAATCATCGTCGCCGTTGCCGAGATATGTTGTTTCCCAACTGTCGGAGAAGTTGAAGTTACAGTAGTTAGCCTCGTCAAAGGGAATTTCACCGTCAATGTATATACGTCTTGAAACGAACATACCGCTGAGAAGGTTCTGCTTGTAGCGGAACGCGATTCCGTAGTAGCCGCTTGCTCCTGCAGGAACCTCAATCTCGTACTCAATCCATTCGCCAACGTTCTGCCACTGCGCACCGCCTGTGGTGTTGTACTTGTTAACCTTAGCGGACTGAGGACCTGTAAGACCGCTG
>JAFTHF010000149.1 GCA_017457545.1 Clostridia bacterium | reverse complement strand
CTTTGGAAATAATACAGGAGGTTGTGTTTTATGCCAAGTATTTCAGTTCTTGAACAGAAGAAGGCCGTTGTTGCTGACCTTGTTGAAAAGATTAAGAAGGCTCAGTCCGGTGTTCTCGTTCAGTACCAGGGTATCACAGTAGAAAATGATACCAAAATGCGTGCAGCATTCCGTAAGGCAAACGTTGACTACATGGTTATTAAGAATACTCTTATCGGCCGTGCATGTGACGAGGTTGGCTACGGTGCTATCAAGGACAAGCTTAACGGTATGAGTGCTATCGCTATCAGCTATGATGATCCGATTGCTCCCGCTAAGATTGCTAAGGAGTACGCAGATAAGGTTTCTACCTTTGAAATCAAGGGTGGTTTCCTTGACAATGCAGTTGTTGATGCTAACACAGTTAACGCTCTTGCAGAAATTCCCTCAAGAGAGGTTCTCGTTGCAAGATTCTTGGGCAGTATCCAGGGTCCTATCCGTGGACTTGCAGTTGGCTTGCAGGCTATCATCGACAAGGCAAACGGTGGCGAGGCTGCCGCAGAGTAAGGAACAGCGTATCCTTTGCGCATAGCGCATAAATCGCTAAATTAAATTTTAATATTTATCTTTTTACGGAGGATTTAATCATGGCTAACGAAAAGATCACACAGATTCTTGAAGAAATCAAATCACTTACTATACTTGAACTCGCTGACCTCGTAAAGGCAGTTGAGGAAGAATTCGGCGTATCCGCTGCTCCTGTAGCAGTTGCTGGTGCTGCTGTTGCTGCTGCTCCTGTTGAAGAAAAGACAGAGTTCGACGTTGTTCTCGCTGAGGTTGGCGCTTCCAAGCTCAACGTTATCAAGGTTGTTCGTGAGCTTACAGGTCTCGGCCTTAAGGAAGCTAAGGAACTCGTTGAGAGCGCTCCTAAGACACTTAAGGAAGCAGTTTCCAAGGAAACAGCTGAAGACATCAAGAAGCAGCGCGAAGGCGCTGGCGCTAAGGTTGAAATTAAGTAATTTTGGCTTAACACACCATATAAAAAGACCGTTCAACGAACGGTCTTTTTTATTTTTATTAAAGGCTTTTAAGAATTGTATCTACGTCAGATATTTCTGCATCGTAGGTTTCCTTAAGATACTTAATGCCGTAGTTATAGTCCTCTTCTGTAAAGGAATCGGTAGCATCCTTAGCTACTACTACATCGTATCCGTATTGATAAGCATCTGCTGATGTGTGGCGAACACACATATGCGCATGGAGACCTGTCATAATTACAGTATTAACTCCAAGCTCACGAAGCAACAAATCAAGATCGGTCTGGAAAAATCCACTGTAACGACGCTTAGGAACAACGTAATCCTTATCGCAAAGATCAAGCTCGGGAATTACCTCTGCCCCGTATGTACCTGCGATTGCATGGTCACCCCAGAACTTAAGCTCATGGTCTATACCCTTTAAATGAGCATCATTGCAGAAGATTACGGGTACACCCTTTTCTCTGCATCCATTAAGAAGCTCCTTTGTTTTGGGTACTATCGCCAAGCCCCTGTCACACTTAAGTGCGCCTGTAACAAAATCATTAAGCATATCTACTACAAGCACCGCATATTTTCTTTCCATTTTCTTTTCCTCCTGTGTATTATATGTATATTTATGTGTATATACACATATCTTAACACAAGGTTTTTAAGGTGTCAAGACAATTTTGATTGCATTTTTTATTTTTGTATGATATACTAAAAAGGTAAAAGCGACATTAATCGTTTTCGTATTAATTTACTATACAAATAGGGTGTATTATGAACGGTGAAGAAAGAAGATTATTAATAATAGATAAATTAAAGGAAGCAGCTCAGCCCATAAGCGCAAGTACATTAGCAGCCGAATATTCTGTTACAAGACAGATAATTGTTGCAGATATTGCACTTTTGCGTGCTGCAGGTCATTCTATCTCCGCAAAGAACAGAGGGTATATCCTTGATTCAAATAATTGCGGTCTTATACGCCGTATTGCAGTAAAGCACGGTAAGGACGAGGTTAAGGATGAATTCTACGCCATAGTTGATAACGGTGGCAAGGTGCTTGATGTTATTGTAGAGAATTCTGTATACGGTAAAATTTCTGTTGAGCTAAATATCGCATCAAGATATGATGCTGATGAATTTGTAAATAAGATTACCTCAACAGGTGCAAATCCTCTTTCTCTGCTTACAGAGGGACTTCACATACACACATTAAGTGTTCCAGATGAAAGCAGACTTGAAAGGATAGTAGAAAAGCTTTCTGAGCTTAATATACTAATCGAATTAGCATAAAAAAAGCGTGGCAATCGCCACGCTTTTATTTATTCTATGTAGAGATTTATTGCCTGAGGGATAACCTTGATATCAACCTCAGTATCATCAAAGATTTCACCGTCTGCACATACACTCTTGCAGCCCTCAATCTTTACACCAACGCATTTTCTGTAAATGATAAGGTCCTTGAACTTCTCTCTTACCTCATCCTTTTCAACATCAATGTGAACACCCTTCTTATAGTCACCCACAAGATTGATAAATGTCTTGGTGCTTACGTTTCTGATAATTACCAGGTCTAAAAGACCGTCACAGGTGCTGGCGGCAGGTGCAACCTGGAAGCCACCACCGTACCACTTACCGTTAGCAGCAGCAATAAGAAGAGTCTTCTCCTCTATTACCTCGGAGGTGCCGTCTGCATAAGTAACAGTAATAGTAGTATCCATCGCTTTTTTATGAAGAAGCTCACCAACTACACCGAGAATATACGCCATTTTGCCTGAAACCAGTGGCACCTTTTTAACACCGGCAGCACGGCGAACAACCTCACAGTCAAAGCCGATATTGATTACGTTTATGCCATAGCGTCCGTTAAATTCCATAACGTCAACAGGAACCTCTCCCGCAACACCCTCAAAGGATCTTACAAAATCGTTTCCACTACCTAAGGGAACTATCTTAAGCTGAGCAGTATCGTTACAGCCACTCTTCATAAGCGCATTTACAGCCCTGAATATTGTACCGTCACCACCGTACACGGTAAAGCGTGTGTCGGGATTTTCCTTACAGGAGTTTATAATAAATTCAGATGCATCCTCAGGACTTTTGGACATATAAACGTAATTGCTTGAATCAATATCGTTTTTTATCTTTTTAGCCTTTCCCTTACCTGCCAAGGGATTGAGAATATGCATTATCTTCTTAATTTTAGTCTTTGGTTCCATCGTAAGCCTCGTCTTTATTTTTTAGCATTAGCGAGCCAGTGAATAAGGTCGCTTTCCTCAAATGCGCGATCCCAACAGTTATGGGATAAATCTTCATAAGCTATAAATTCAACATTGCCACCCTGAGCCTTAATAGCATTAACCATAAGCTCCGAATAAGCAAAGGGTACAACATCATCTCTCTTACCGTGGTAAACTCTTATGGGAGTGTTTCTGAGATACCAGCTGCGCCAGCTCATACCACCGGAGCAAAGAGGAGCAATAGCGGCAAACATATCAGCTGCCTGAAGTGCAATTTCCCAAGTGCCGAAGCCACCCATACTGATACCGCAAAGGGTTACTCTGTCCTTATCAATATTATATTCCTCAATAACGTCATTAATAAGGTCAATAACATTCCATTTAAAATCGTACCATGTATACTCGCAAGGACACTGAGGAGATAATGTAACTACTCTTTCAAGGTCCTGATTTTTGCCAAAAAGCTTAGGAATGCAGTATACCTTAACCTTATCAATATCATCACCACGCTCGCCTGCGCCGTGAAGAAAAACTATCAAGGGAAGCTTCTCTTCCTTAGAAAAGTTAGTAGGTGTAGTAACCGAGTAGTTAAGCTTAGGGCTTAATTTACTGTCAATTTTCTTAACAAAATCCTGAACCATGCGTACCTCCGAATGTATACGAATGAATAATCATACACAAATATTTTATCACACAAAAAATGATTTGTCAATATTACATAAAATATATGTATAATTATGGCAAAATATCACGCTTTCAATATAAAAAAGGCTGAATTATACATTCAGCCTTTTTACTCAGTTTTTCTTTTTGATATTGATAATTCTTAAAATTGCAGGGCTTAATATGATATTTACAAGAAGCTCAAATACAAAATTAAGTCCTACGAAAAATACGATAAGGTAGCCAAATACACTCATTCCCTCGCCTGCTGCTCCACCGTTTACGGTGTCCATAAAGAAGATAAGACAGCCAATCAGGAATATACCTGTATTGACTATGGGACACACGATTGCGCTTACAAGCACGGCAACGTAGCGGTTAAACTTTTCAAGCGCCTTGTAGGTAAGTCCTGCGCAAAGACCTGCCACAATTCCCTTTACCATAACTGTAATAACAGTTCCGGGAATGGAAAGTCCAAACCAGAATGCAGCATCTGCCGTAATAAAAAATACAGCACCTGCCACACCGCCAAGCCATGCACCTGCCTTTGGTCCACAAAGAGCCGAGCCAAGAACTACGGGAATAAGGGTGAGTGAGATTGAAGCAAGCCCGCCTATTTTGATAAAGCCACCAAAATACGCAAGCACCGCTGTTAGCGCAGTAAGCAATGCCATAAGCACAAGCCTTTCGGTTTGCATTCTGCCCTTGTTGTTTGTTTGCATAAAATCCTCCTTGCTGTCGTCCACTAAGGGTACAACGCATAAAATTTATATCAGATGCAACGCATTAATATATCAATGGTTATTTCTTTTGTAAAGGATGTTTAGTCCCTTGAGAACTAAGTAGTCGTCTGTCTTGATGCTGTGCTTACAATATGGAATTACGTAAGCTGCCATACTGCCTGTTGCATACACCTTAAGCTCATCGCCGTATTCATCGTTTATACGGTCAATCATACCGTCAATCATACTTGCATTTCCGTAGATTGCACCGGAGCGCATACAGTCAACTGTATTCCTTCCGATTACGGAGCTTGGCGCTTCAAGGCTTATTTTAGGTAGCTGTGCTGTGCCCTCTGAAAGTGCGTCAAGACCCATAAGCACTCCGGGGAGTATAGATGTGCCAACAAATGCGCCCTTACCGTTTACAAGGGTAATCTTCGTTGCAGTATCCATATCAACTATTAAGGCAGGGCTACCATAGATGTAATGCGCCCCTACTGAGGCTGCAATCAAATCTGCGCCGACGGATGAGGGAATATCGCATTGAATACCGATTCCGCTTTTTATACCCGGGCCCACAAACATAGGCTCCTTGCCGAGAATTATTTTGATTGCACCCTTCATAACCGTGTTAAGAGGTGGCACAACAGATGAAACAATAGCACCGTTTATCTCAGACTTGTCTACCTTATAAAGAGTAAGAGCAGCCAAAATCTGAATTGCATATTCGTCCTCGGTTCTTGAGGAATCCGTTGAAAGACGTGAAACAAAGGTAAGCTCATCGTTAACAAAGCCACCAAGCATTATATTGCTGTTACCTATATCAATGGTAAGAATCATAAATTTTCCGCCTTTCCTATTTTTCAAGTGTATTTTAGCACAAAAGAATTAAGAATTCAAGATGTTTACAAAGTAAAAGGAGATATTTGCGTGGCAAATATCTCCCTTGGCTATATTACTTTACAATCTCACCGTAGCAAACACCAAATGCGCAGGAAGCATTAGCTTCATCTGTGTCAATGTGCATAGCGCCCTTAAAGGAGGGGCTAACTCTAACTACTACATCATCAAAGATAGTAGTTCTCTCAGAGGTTACCTTAACCTTAACGATTTCCTTATCGGAAACGTTTGCAGCTGCAGCCTCTTCGGGTGTGAAGTGGATATGTCTCTTAGCAATGATAACGCCTTCGCTAAGATCAACCTCACCGCAAGGACCAACAAGCTTACATGCGCCGGAGCCTGCAACGTCGCCACTCTCTCTTACGGGAGCAGTAACGCCAAGTGTACGTGCGTCTGTAAATGAAATTTCAACCTGAGAAGCCTTTCTTGCAGGGCCAAGGATAATTACTCTGTCAATCTTGTTCTTAGGACCAACGATAGTAACTCTCTCCTCGCAAGCATACTGACCGGGCTGGCTGAGCTCCTTCTTATAAACGAGCTTATGACCTGCTCCAAACAAAGCCTCAATGTGCTCCTCTGTAAGATGCACGTGACGTGCGCTTGTTTCAACAATTACCTGATTACTCATTATGTATTCTCCTTTTAATTATATTTCCACAGATTATTTTACCACATTTTTAAGCTAATGTAAAGATAAAAGGGGAAATTTGTCAACTATTTTGCTTTATATTCTTTTCTCCCACAAACAACATGTGATTTGACATTCCCAGAAATTCAGGTTTTTCGCAAATATAAAAGTGATAGCGCAAATATTGTTCATAGCTATTATCATCCATATCATTTATTTTATCTTCCATAAGCTCACTAATGCCGTCTGATGCTACCTCGTGAAGTATTTTTATGCCGTTATTCACAAGCAGCTCTCTACCTTTTTCAACAGTATGAAATACAAAAGGAAAATCATCAAGCTTAAAGCTTTCTTTATCGTAATCGCCATTTAAGAAATAGTCCGAACGGTAAGAAAACTCTGTAAGAAAAACAAAGTCATTAGAAATATATGCAAAAAATATTTTTCCCGTATCCTTGCAAACTCTTTTCGCTTCCTCAATACACCTTATTTTATCTTTATCATTCAACAAATGATAAAGGGGACCGAATAATAAAACTATATCAAAGGCACAATTCTTGTACATTGACAAATCAAGAGCATTTCCTTGTATCAGCTCTATCTTATATTCTGGCAAAAGCTTTCTCTTAAAAGCTTTTATGTTTGCATCGGAAAGCTCTAATGCAGACACGTCATAGCCTTTTTTAGCAAAATACAAGCTGTATTCACCTGCTCCTGCTCCAATATCAAGAATCCTATCGCCTTCTTTTAAGTACTTTTCGATATATTTAACATTAGTATAAAATTCCACACGGGAAGCGTTGGAACGATTTAGTCTGGTATCCTCGTTAAATATCTCATATGTTTTTTTCACACGTTCTGTTTCATTCTCTATCTTATAAATCTCACTAAATTCCATAACTTAACTTTCTTTCAAATCAATCCAATATCTTTTCAAATTTATATTTTCTTCAGGCTGATGAATTGTATATTCAAAAACTCCACCGTTTGCAAGAATTGTTTTTTCACTTCCTATATTGCTCTCCTCACAGGTAACCATAACCCTTTCAAGACCAATCTCCTTGCAAAATTTAAGAGCCTCTTTTAGCATTGATTTTGCATAGCCCTTACGTCTTTCGCTTGGCCTCACAGAATAGCCAATATGTCCTGCATATTTTTCAAGGTATTCATTAAAGTAATGTCTTACCTGTATCATTCCAACTATTTTGTTATCAGATTTACGAACATAGAAAAACTGCGTTGCTACAACCTTGCCAATGGGTAATGTTTCTTTACTTTCATAGCTTTTGCATACATCAAGATATTCTAAGGCATTGGTACATCTTCTAAGCGAACCACATCCGTCCATAGAATCTCCCTTAGCCAAAAATTCATTTTTGTAGCCCATTATTTCATCTGTGTATTCCTTATTAGGCTTAACTAAAACCAATTCTTCCATTGTCATCACCTCTTTACATTGCATTTTAGCATATTGAAACATTAAATTCAACAAGTAT
>JAFTHF010000148.1 GCA_017457545.1 Clostridia bacterium | reverse complement strand
TTATATTTCCGTTACAAATTATGGAAAAGAAATATCTGAAAATCAAAAAGAAAAAATTTTTAATAAATTTTATCAGGCGGATGAATCTCACTCAACCGAGGGGCACGGAATCGGCCTTGCTATTGTTAAAAAAATCGTTACACTACACAACGGGGATATTTCAGTGGAAAGTGAAGGTGGAATGACCTCCTTCACTGTTACTCTTCCACAAAACTTAACAACGGAGTAAAAAATGAATTACGTATTATGTATTTTGATGAGCTATGCTATAGGCTGTATTAATCCTGCCTATATCATTGGCAAAATTAAGGGAATGGATATAAGAGAAAAGGGCTCCCGTAATGCCGGTGGCTCAAATGCACTTATCCTTTTCGGCAAGGTGATGGGCATACTTTGTATGCTTTTGGATATAGGAAAATCCTGTCTTGCTATCTGGCTTTCAGGTATATTATTCCCCGAAATGTCCTTTATCTACTCAATAGCCGGCTGCGCATGTATCCTCGGTCATATGTTCCCGTTTTATATGGGATTTCGTGGTGGTAAGGGCACAGCATCTCTCGGTGGAATGGTGCTTATGCTTGACTGGAGAATCTTCCTCATATTTTTGGCAGTGGAAATAGTTATTGTGCTTATAACCGACTATCTTTGCTTTATGCCGATTACAGCGGTAATAATATTCCCTATTCTCTACGGTGTTTATAAGCAGGATTTGTGGGGTGCTGTCATTATATTGTCAGTAACTGCTGCTGTCCTTTATAAAAATATTGAAAATATTAAAAGAATGCTGAACGGTACGGAGGTTCACTTTAGCTTCCTTTGGAACAAGGATAAGGAAATAAACAGAGTTACAGGTGGCGACGAGACTGATATGTTTGACAGCAAAAAAGGAGACGAAAATGAGTAAAAGCTACGTTCTTTACAATCCCCACGCAGGCAACAAAACCGGTACAGAAAAGGCAGAAATACTTAAGACTGTTTATCCTGACAAGGAGCTTTACTACCTTGATATAACAGAAATTTCTGACTATGCAAAATTTGTCGGTGAGCTTAACGAGGATGACGAAATAATCATCTGCGGTGGCGATGGCACACTTAATCGCTTTGCAAATAATATCTATGACCTTAACGTTAAAAATAACATACTCTACTATGCAACCGGCACAGGTAACGATTTTCTTCGTGATCTTCCCGATCAGGATGGAAGCATGCCATTCCGTATAAATGAATATATTTGTGACCTACCGGTGGTTACGGTCAAGGGAAAGGACTACCGATTTATTAACGGTGTCGGCTTTGGTATTGACGGCTACTGCTGTGAGGTTGGAGACAAGCTTCGTGCTAAAGAAAGCACAAAGCAAATCAATTATGCAGGTATTGCAATCAAGGGCTTGCTTTTCTACTATAAGCCTACGGCTGCTACTGTAACTGTTGACGGCATCACTCATACATATAAAAAGGCTTGGCTTGCTCCCACTATGTCAGGCAGATACTACGGTGGCGGTCTTATGCCTACACCTCATCAGACAAGAGACCAGAGACGTGAGCATGTTTCTGTTGGTATAATTCACGATTCC
>JAFTHF010000016.1 GCA_017457545.1 Clostridia bacterium | reverse complement strand
TATATTTATACGGTTACAAAGTTACGTAAAATCACTTACACAATTATTGTGATAAAACACTATATGGAGATTTATTATGAAACCTATTTTCGGAATTGACATTACCTTAGATAAGAATAACGAAAACATCAACTGTGACAGGTTTATTTCAAAAAGCATTTCCGGCGAGACGAAGCAGGGCTTTGAAGAAAAGACAGAGGGCTTTAACGACACGGTAAAGAAGAGCCAGCTACCCGGTTGGATTCAGATTGTAAAATATATACTCGGACTTTACGCAATTATTGTTGCGGTGGGTGTTTTAAGAGCTCTGACTTCGGTTAACATTCAGCAGGCATTCAGCAATGCACCAGTGCTTATCATCAGTGGAATAGTTTGCGCTGCGCTGTGGCTCGGACTGCATCTTTACTCCAAGAAGAAGGAAAAGGACGTTTTCGAGGAAATGGATGCTGAAGAGCAGGTAGCAAGCATTGAAGAAGACGTGAACAAAATCTATGAGGAGCTTGGTGTACCTCAAAATGCAGCTGCCGTTGATATTCTTCTCTTCAAATACAAGGAGAAGGACGGAAAGATTATTCCCAAGACTGTGGGTATGCAGACCTGTGAGTTCTTCAATATGGAGGTTAAGATATTTGTAAGAGACGGAAAGCTTCATCTCGCTGACGTTGAGAATTTATATTCCTTTGATATGAGCAAACTGAAATCCATTGAAACGATTAACAAAAGTACTTCCCTGCTTTCCTGGAACAAGGAGATCGGATATGATGAGGAAAGATATAAGAAGCACAAGATCAGCGTGAACAATCTTGGCAATATCATTATCAAGCCTTATCATATTCTTGCTCTGGAGCACAACGGCGAGGAGTGGGGCTTGTATTTCCCCTGCTATGAGCTTGAAATATTCGAGATATTGACGGGGCTTAAGGCTGAATAAAGTGAAAACCATACGGAGCGTTCTGTCGGGCGTTCCGTATTTTATTAAAAATTGTAAAAATTTACATTTATTTATTGCGCAGTGTATTTTTTTGTGATACAATAGTTTAGACGATTCCGGGAGGCATACAATGATTTATACACCATTAACAAAAAAAGCTCTTAAGCTCTGTTTTGACACCCATAAGGATCAGGTTGACAAGAGTGGAATGCCTTACGTATTTCATCCGTTTCACCTTGCAGAGCAGATGGATGACGAGATGTCCACGGTTTGTGCCCTGCTGCACGACGTTGTTGAGGACAGCGAAATGACCTTTGACGGTCTTTCGGATATGGGATTTCCCTCAGAGGTCATCGAGGTGTTAAGACTGCTGACTCATGAAGATGAGGTTCCATATATGGATTACGTAAGAGAGATTAAAAACAATCCGGGGGCAAGGAAGGTAAAGCTTGCCGATCTTAAGCATAACAGTGACTCTACAAGGGTAGATCAGGTTGATGACAGAATGCTCAGAAGATGGGAAAAGTACAGAGAGGCTATTCGGATATTAAGTGAATAAAACCACAGCAAACGAAAGAAGGCGATTTAATGTCAAGCAAATATCCTATAATCCTGGTGCACGGAATTGCTGCAAAGCAGCTGACAATACTTAACGCATTCGGAAAAATCGGGCATGAGCTTGAAAAGGAAGGCTACAAGGTTTACGTAG
>JAFTHF010000147.1 GCA_017457545.1 Clostridia bacterium | reverse complement strand
GGACGGATTCACCAAAGAATTTGATAACGAAAGGTACAGATACAAGGTAGAAAACGATGAGAGATAGGCTAATAAAATTGGTTGAAGAATGTGGAGATGCTTGCTTGCAGGCACACGTTCCACTGACTTCCGAGCGAATTGCGGACCACCTTCTGACAAACGGTGTCATCTTGTCACCGGTTGAGATCGGTCAGACGGTTTACCACATTGCGAGTTGCAAAGATTTCCGCCACGAGCTTGATGGCAGTCTTTACGACGGAAACGGCGGTCCCGGAGATGCGACGGGCTATTATTGTCCTTGCGAATTAAGAAGCAACTGCCCGTTTGATAGCGAAGAAGAGTTCGATTGCGATGAGAAGAAAGGCAAGCTGGCGGTATTCGAGGATGAAGTGAAAGGGATTATGTTGGGCGAGTGCGATTACGACAACGTGGTTTTCCTTGGATATTCAGGAAACGTGTATTTCCGCGAATTCGGAAAGACACTTTTCGCTTCGAGAAAAGAAGCGGATCAAGCCTTGGAACTCAAATGCAAAGAGAGGTGACTGTAATGGAACGATATATCGAGTGTGAAGCGGCTTGTGCAGAAGTTGATAAGGGCGATTTGCTGGTCGGCAACAATGCCGAATTCGCCAAAGAGATTATCAACAGAACTCCAGCCGCCGATGTTGTGCCGAGAGAAGAGATTCAGTGGCTTGAAGGAGAACTTGAAGTTTGGAAGCAAGAGCGATTCAATATCTTTCAATGTACCGAATTGTATGAAAAAGCAAGGACCAAGGTTGTAAGGGAGATTTTTGCGGAGATTGAGCAACAGTTGAGAGGACTATTCGATTTCTTTAGGCAGGATGACTGTATAAGGGAATCGAGTGCAATTATGCTGGCTATTTCCGAAATTGCCGAACTCAAAAAGAAACACACGGGAGGATAAGGTGGCTAAGAGGCGGAATTGCATCCACGTCGGATTTTCATACAAGCCCGAAGGATTGCACGGAAAGCGTGTCATTGTCTGTTGTGATTATACAGGGGAAACACACGACCAAGACAGGTGCAAAACCTGTGAGAACTACAAATCGAAAGGTGATATTATATGGAAGAATACATCAGCAGAAAAGACATTATCGAAAAGCTAAAAACCTCATTAAACACCCCACTGTATTTAGTCGAAACGGCTCCTGCCGCCGATGTCATTCCTGCGGATGAGGTTAGGAAATGGCTCAAAAAAGCGGATGAGATCTTTATGAAAAGCTGTTTGAGCATCGAAGCCTACACCGCTTGGCAGAGATTGAAAGAATATTTCGAGGTGGGCGAATGAAAATGACGGAGACGGACAGACAAAAGATTCTGCGTGGGAAGTTCGACATCGAAACTCATAAGGAAGCGTTCGTGAATTACTTGGAAGTCATAATCCAAGAAGATGGCGAAGTGCAGTACGCAGTTCCTTCGCATCAGGAGAAACTCATCAAAATCTGTATGGAAAAGTTGAAGATCGGAAGACAAGAGCTGTATGATATGTGCCCGAGAGAGTATATGTTCGATGTGACGAATTGGCTCTGCAAGATCTCAGGTTGCATTTCTGTTTGGGAAGAGTTTTATATGGGAAAGCCAAACGACACTCAACGATGGGTGTTACAGAACCTTCGTCATCACGGTCTGTATAAAGGAAATTTGTAAAGGAGAAACGGGTATGATATGTGATACTTGCATACACTCGGCGGTGTGCGATGAATTTGAGGGGTTTCGAAATCCACTTTACTGGATCGACACCGCAGGAGAAACGCACTGCGACCACTACGCTCACGAAGAGCTGAGAGATGGCGATATTTGCGAATATCCCGTCAAGGAGAACGCCAAAAACAAAAGCAAGGCTACGGTACAGATTGTCAGGATCCTGCCGCACAATCCAGAGGTAGCAGAGATCAAGTTCTTGGATGTTGAAGTTGACGATACCGGAAACGGTTTCTTTGATTATCTCCTGAAGACGGGCGGCACAATGAATGCCAGCTTAAAGTATATGAAAAGGAAGGTATCCGCAAATGGCAAAGAAGAAAATTGAGCTGAATGTGAAGCTCGAAAAAGGAACGAACAATCTCCTGCTCGATTCTCAGGACGCATTTGACGTATTGGGCGAAAAGACCGAAGAGGAGATGCGGTTGTTCCAGTATATCGACAAGTGGTGTCAGTGGTTGAATTACTACTTTACGCACTCGCCGACCTGCAACGGAAACATTGAGGAAACGAGCTTGCGAGCTTGGATTGGCGGTTTCAATTTCGCCAAGGGCATTGAAGAGGAAGAGTTCGATAATCGGTATGTCTTGACTATGAGAGGATACACGATTATTCTCTATAAACCATTCAGTATTTGAACACGGAGGCATAAATGGAAAAGTTGGTTTACGTTAATGAGGAAAAAGAAGAAAAGAGTTTCAAGGAAAGATTTTATTCGTTCTTGGATTCGTTTTATTCATCTCGATTCGATCCTCAGACAATGTTTGAGATTGAGCAAGGACTCACAGGATTTGCACAAGAGCTTGTGTGGGGCGGGAAGGTGATAGTAGAGGAAGGAAGCAGAGAGATATTCTTGCTCGACGAGGAGCTTGACATCAACATCGTGTTGCCAATCTTGCCTTACACGATGCAACGGAGAGGAGAGTTTTTGGTTCACAATGGTTGCAAGCCAATAGGTTACGTTCGGTACGGACGCAAGCATATCCCATTCATAAACACCTTCGGCTCTGTAAAAGTCGGATACGAGACGGATTTTTGGGAAGTTCCGAAGATAGACAGCGTGACGTTTACAGTTGTTGAGAACAACGAGGAGAAGAACAATGGCGAATAAGTATAAAAACATTCAGGAAGCCGTAGCAGATATGCCACGGCTTTTGAAAGATATAGAGGAATGCCACAAGCGAGGGTTTAAGACCAACTGGTTCTACAAGGTAGCCAACCCCGAAAATCGGTATTGCTTTTTCTTCAAAAATGGAAAGCTCGGATACAGGAGCGAATGTCCGAACTACGGGGGATTTTACAACGATTGTCCCGAAACGGCGGTTGTTTGCAAAGCTCTCGATTTTCTTCTTCCGGGCATAGTCCTTGATACCTATTGCAGATTGCACTGTGAGGAATGCCCGCTGCATCCAAACAACATAGACAAGCCGCCGCAGAGATCCAGCGGAAAGAGGATTTTGGAATTGCCCGATGCAGGAACGCTCGAAGTTGACGTCAAAGGAAACGAAAGCGTAACGATCAGTTTTACTCCTTCGGACACCATCTGCGAAAAACTTGCCGCACAATTCTGCCAAACCTCCGCTACTGCTTCCAAAACGGATTTACCACCAACTCCCCACCCGAAAACAAACCCCGCCAAACAGCAAAATTTAGCCTCTCACGAGGACAACGATAAAAGGTTCTCGGAGCTATCGAAACAGGCAATGGAATACATCAGGGCGTCGAAGTTTATCGAGTATGCCGACACGCTTTCGCTGATGGCTGACGTGGTAAGGTCGGAGGGCAAACGATATGACGAGCTGAAGCTCCTGATTATCAGGTTCTACGTGCTTGTCAGCGGTCTTGCCGATAAACCCCATATTGAGTGGGGAGATTTCGAGCTGATAGATGATGCCATCAAGACCGACGGTATCACGGAGGAGCAGGTGAAAGATCTGTTCTTCTCGTCGGTTCACGACCGGCTCACACCGAAACACAGGTTCTCGGTTGCTGGTAGCTACCGTATTTTCGAGCTTGCTCGGCAAGGAAATCACGGAAAAATCGGCAGAATTATTGATATTGAACCAAAATCCGCCAGAAATCATTGATTAGACATCTTTTTGTTGTAAAATATATGTGGCGGAAGCAAAAAGAGAGAATTGCTCTCGATGCTCGCACAAGAGCCGCAATAACTCTCCACCCTTTACGTCGATATGATCTTCGAGGTCTTGTTTCTCCTGTGTACGAGCATCACATCATCAAAAGCGAAGGAGCAAGAAACAATGAACAAGAATCTCGAAAAGGCGATGCTCGACATCGAAAAGGTTGACGCCATTATGTATGCTATCGAGGCTGCGTACCTCGACATCGAATTTGTCCCTGAAGAAAGAGAGCGAGCGGACAGAGCGATAAATACATTTTACGCACTTTGGGATGAGGTTCGCAGAGTAGCAGACGACATCGACCGTCTGTGCGGCGACGAAACGGTAGTTGATGCCATTTACGCCGTGAACGATGTATCTCGGAGAAAATGATCCTTGACAACTGAAGATTAGTTTCTCGAATGCCGAGAGGATGCCTTCGGGCGTTCTCTCGGTTATTTTCTTGGAACCGCTTTACAAATGCTCGATTTTGGTGTATAATATAGGGTACATCAACGAAAGGAACAGCGTTTCTTATATCCCGTACACATCGGGGATGCAATGCTGATACGATAAAAGATTTTATCGTATCAGCAGGTAAGAGGTAATAGGTAAGAGTGAAGAGGTAATGAAGATTTTCGCCCGTGGCGAAAATCAACCGAACTTATTCACTATTCACTTTTACTTCTTACATCGCGTACCCATCAGAGACGCAATGCTCATTCAATAACGCTTAAGCAAAAATAGCGAAAGTCAGATACAGAAAGGAACAACTTTATGAAAATACGTTATGGCGCATGGGTAGATTTACCAAACACATGGACAAGAGAGGTTGCCCAGATACGTGAGGCAAAATACGATAATAACGGTCTTTATCTCTTTACCGTAAGCTACAACGAAAACAGAAGATCCCTTGAGGACCCTGCAATTGAAATTTACATTTCTGCTCCCAGAAAGGATATTTTTCGCATAGAGGCTTGCCACCACGCAGGCTCCCGTGCAAAAATGCCGAGCTTTCAGCTTGAAACAGACCCTCAGCCTATTTCCGTTACGGAAACAGACACGTCCCTTACCATTTTAAACGGAAAAATGCGTATTGAGATAAACAAAAACCCTGCTACATTTGATTTTTACTATGAGGACAGATACTTAACCTCCTTTGCAAAGAAATGGGACAGAAGCTACATCTCCCACGTAACAAAGGACGGCAAGACCTATATGGACGCCCATCTCAGCGTTGATATTGACGAAAAGATTTACGGCCTTGGCGAGCGCTTTACCCCCTTTGTTAAAAACGGACAAACCGTGGATATGTGGAATGAGGACAGCGGCACCTGTACCGAGCTTACATACAAGAATATCCCCTTTTACCTTTCAAATAAGGGCTACGGCGTATTTGTAAACGATAGCGGTCCTGTATCATACGAGGTCTGCTCCGAGCAGGTTTCCCGTGTGCAGATGTCTGTTCCCGGTGAGAAAATCGACCTTATGATTATCGGTGGCGACAGCATGAAGGGAGCTATCTCCGGCTACTGCGCCTTAACCGGATATCCCGCATTACCTCCCGCCTGGTCCTTCGGACTTTGGCTTACCTCATCCTTTACCACCTCATACGATGAGAAAACCGTTACCTCCTTTGTTGACGGAATGAGAGAAAGAGACATTCCCTTAAGCGTGTTCCACTACGATTGCTTCTGGATGAAGGAAAGCGAATGGTGTAATTTTGACTGGGACAAGGCTATGTTCCCCGACCCTGACGCAATGCTTAAGCGTATGAAGGAGAAAAATCTCCACATCTGTGTATGGATTAACCCCTATATCGGTCAGAAATCTCCCCTCTTTAAGGAGGCAATGGAGCATAACTATCTGTTAAATAAGCCTAACGGTGATGTTTGGCAATGGGACAGATGGCAGGCAGGCATGGGAGTTGTAGACTTTACAAACCCACAGGCGTATAAGTGGTATCAAAGCAAGCTTCGTACCCTTGTCAGAATGGGTGTTGACTGCTTCAAGACCGACTTTGGTGAAAGAATCCCCACAGACGTGTCTTATTTTAACGGAAATGACCCTGTGCGTATGCACAATTACTATACCTATCTTTATAACAAGTGTGTGTTTGAAACGCTTGAGGAGACCAAGAGTAAAAATCAGGCAATCGTCTTTGCAAGAAGTGCCACAGCAGGCGGACAGAAATTCCCTGTCCACTGGGGTGGCGACTGTACAGCCGATTATCTCTCCATGGCAGAATCTCTTCGTGGTGGCTTATCCCTTTGTATGTCCGGCTTCTCCTTCTGGAGCCACGATATAAGTGGATTTGCAAACACAGCCCCCCACCATTTGTTTAAGCGTTGGGTAGCCTTTGGACTTTTGTCCACCCATTCAAGACTCCACGGCGATACATCATACAGAGTTCCCTGGCTCTTTAGCAAGGAGGGTGAGGAAAACGGTGAGGAGGCGTGTGCGGTTACAAAGCACTTTGCAGAGCTTAAATGCGCCCTTATGCCTTATATTTTCTCCCTTGCGGTAAATTCCAGTAAGACAGGCATACCCGTTATGCGTGCTATGGTACTTGAATTTGAAAAGGAGCTTAACTGTCACAATCTTGACAGACAGTATATGCTTGGTGACAGTCTGCTTGTTGCTCCTGTATTTAAGGAAAACGGCAATGTAGATTACTATTTACCTGATGGAAAATGGACCCATCTTATTACAAACGAAACACGTGACGGTGGAAAATGGTATAATGACACCTATGATTTCTTCTCTTTACCACTCTATGTAAGAGAAAATGCTATTTTGCCTATGGGTAAGGATATTACCCGTCCCGATTATGACTATGCAGACGGTATCTCTCTCCACCTTTTCAATATAAAGGATAAGGCAGAGGTTACAGTTTACGGCACGGATTCCAAGGCTGTTTTAAATGTAAATGTACAGAAAAACGGTGATACGTTACGTATTTTCCTTGACAAATTGCCAAATAATGCAAAAGTTGTGCTTCGCAATATTGCTTCCGTCAAGAGCGTAAAGGGTGCAGAGGCTGAGAGCTGTAGCCTTGGCACACAGCTTATGCTTAATGCAAAAGAGGTAACAATTGAGCTTTAAGGGAGATATCCTATGAAAAGCAATCATTATGATATAATTGTAGTCGGTGGAGGGCTTAGCGGTGTATGCGCCGCTATCTCCTCTGCCCGTCTTAATAAAAATGTTTTACTTATAGAGGGATACAACTGTCTTGGTGGGGCTGCCGCCTTTGACCTGGTTATGCCCTTTATGGCAAATTCCACTATTGACCCTGTAACTAAGGAAAAGGTCGACTTAAGCGGGGGCTTGTACCTTGAAATTCTTGAGGGACTTAAAAGCCTTAACCATACTCCTGCCCCTTGGGATGAGTGCTTCAGCGAAGAAAATTTAAAGCTTTTGCTTAACAGAATGTGTATCTCATCCGGGGTAAAGCTTCTGTTTAACTCACACGTGGTGGGGGTAAATTCGGAAAACGGCAAGATTTTAAACCTTAGTGTATCAAATATTTCCGGTATTTCCAGCTACTCTGCTAAGTGCTACATTGATGCTACGGGAGACGGCAATATAGCTTTCCTTGGTGGATTTTCCTACCGTGTAGGCAGAGAAAAGGATAATAAGTGTCAGCCTATGACCCTTTGCTTCCGTCTTTGCAATGTGGATACGGACAGCTACAAAAAGGAGCTTCCCCTTATAAACAGTATGTGGAAAAAGCTTCAGGCAGAGGGAAAGATTACTAATCCACGGGAAAATCTTCTGATTTTTGATACGGTAAATAAGGGTATTCTCCATTTTAATTCAACACGTGTTATAGGTCTTGACCCCACCGATGCCGATGAGCTTACTAAGGCTGAGATTACAGGCCGTGAGCAGGTGTATGAAATTGTGGAATTTCTGCGCTCTAATTTTGAGTCCTTTAAGGGCTGCTCCCTTTTATCAACGGGAATTCGTATAGGCGCAAGGGAAAGCCGTATGATTGAGGGTGAGTATACCCTTACAGGAGAGGACATAGTCTGCCTTAGAAAATTTGATGACGGAATTGCCCTTTGCAATTACGATATTGATATTCACAGTCCCGACGGCAGCGGCACAAGCCATTACTTTCTGCCCGAGGGAGAATATTACTCTATTCCCTACCGTTGCTTAATTCCCAAGGGCAGCAAAAATCTTATAGTTACAGGCAGATGCATAAGCGCTGACCACGAGGCACAGGCGTCGTTAAGAATTATGCCCTGCTGCTGCTCACTTGGTGAGGCTGCCGGCGCTGCCGCATTTCTTAGCTGTGAGGGTAGCTTACCCGTTAACCGAATCAGCGCAGCCAAGCTACAAGAAATTTTAATTTCCAAAAATGCGAAAATTTAAATAAAAGCCCTGATTTTCAGGGCTTTTTTCTTTGTTTGTATGTAAACATACATACTCAAAATTTACAATGAAATTATAACCTGTTTTAATCAGAAAACAAGGGGAATAATAGCTTTTGAGCCTGTTTTACGTATAAAAGTGTCTGTATCAGATGAATTTTAAATTTTGAGAGCTTTCCAATACGGAAAAACTTGACAAATTTTTGTAAATATTATATCATTATATTATAAACTCTTTTTTGAGGTGATAAAATTGAAAAAAGTTGACAAAACGGTAATCAAGGAGACAAGATATATCGGTGCGTGGATACTTATTTTCAGCGCACTTATGCAGTCTGTGTTCCTTATTATCGGAAAATGGGACTACACTGTTCTTTTGGGAAACCTTTTAAGCGCAGGGGCAGGAACTCTTAACTTCTTCCTCCTTGGCCTTACGGTTACTAAGGCCCTTGAGTCCGATGATGAAAAATACCGGAAAACTCTTATGAGAATGTCACAGGCATTAAGACTGTTCTTTGTGTTTCTGGTTGCTCTTCTCGGTGCGCTTCCTATGATTCCCTGCTTTAACATATGGGCAACACTTATCCCTATATTCTTCCCCAGAATCGCAATTATGATTCGCCCCTTCTTTATGAGACTTAAGGGCTATGATGTGTCCCCAAATACCGACGCAGAGGAGGGTGAGAATGAGCAAGAGTAATCGCAAATTTTTAGCGGTGGATATTTTGCTTATTATAGGTATGATTCTCCCCGTTGCAGCAGCCATAGTGCTGACTGTCCTTACTACTCCCGCAAGTGACGGAGTGGAGATTACAGGTGCCTTGATATATTTCACTATTCCTATGCCCATACAGGACTTTCCTGTTACCGAGGCGCAGGTAAACTCAGCCTGTGTAATAATTTCCGTATTCTTCCTGTGCCTTTATATGACACACGGGCTTAAGGAAAATCCGGAGCTTAAAAGACAGCATTTTGCCGAAATGATAGTGGAAAAGGCAGAGGGACTTGTAAAGGACAGCATGGGAGAGTATTTTGGCTCCTTCGGTCCCTTTATCGCAGCAATACTTGCCCTCTCCGCCTTCTCAAGCCTGTTATCCCTTTTCGGTCTTTTCCCACCGACCTCGGATATTAACATTGTGGCAGGCTGGGCAATTCTTGTGTTCGGACTGATTACCTATTATAAGTTTAAATGCGGACCCCTTAATTATGTTAAGAGCTTCGGTGACCCTGTTCCCCTCTTATCCCCCCTTAATGTGATAAGTGAGGTGGCAACACCTGTTTCCATGGCGTTCCGTCATTACGGAAACGTGCTGTCCGGCGGTGTAATCGGTGTACTGATTGCTACTGCGCTTCAGGGCTTAAGCTCAATTGTCCTTGGCTGGGCGCCGGGATTTCTTGCAGATATTCCACTTTTACAGGTGGGTCTGCCGGCTGTACTGTCACTTTACTTTGACGTGTTCAGCGGACTTTTACAGGCATACATCTTTGCTATGCTGACTATGCTCTACGTTTCGGGAGCATTCAATATCGACCTATATGAAAAGCTACGAGCTAAGAAAAAACTTAAAAATAAAAATCAAATTTCGGAGGAAAAATAAATGTTAGAGCTTGCAATTGGTATTATTTTAGGCTGCTGCGCCCTTGGTGCAGGTTTGGCAATGATTGCCGGTATCGGTCCCGGTATCGGTGAGGGTAACGCAGTAGGTAAGGCATGTGAGGCTATCGGCCGTCAGCCTGAGGCAAAGGGCTCCATTACCTCTACACTTCTTATGGGCTGTGCTGTTGCCGAGACAACAGGTCTTTACGCCCTTGTTATTGCAATTCTCCTTATTTTTGTTGCACCCAACATGCTTGTAAACATTCTTACACGTACAATCGGTTAATAGGAGGACTATATGCAGACCTCGGAAATCATTTCAGTCAATCTGTGGCAAATTGTGGTTTCCCTATTAAACCTTGTTATTCTCTTTCTGATACTTAAGAAGTTCTTATTCAAGCCTGTAAAAAAAGTGCTTAAAAGCCGTCAGGACAAGATAGATTCAAGCTACACCGAGGCAGAAAACGCACGTGCCGAGGCTGAAGCTACCCGTGCAGAGCTTGAAAAGCAGCTGAGTGAGGCACATATAACTGCCGATGCAATTCTTCAGGACGCAACAGTAAGCGCTAAGCGCCGTGAGGAAAAGATAGTAGATGACGCAACCAAGGAGGCTGAAGCTATTATCAGACAGGCAAAAAATGAAGCTCAGCTTGAAAAGAAGAAGGCAGAGGACGAAATAAAGGCGCAGATAGTAGATGTGTCCGGAGCCCTTGCCGAAAAGCTTATCGAAAGAGAGCTTAATATGGACGACCACAAGAGGCTTATCGATTCGTTTATATCCGATTTAGGAGATACAAGCGATGAAGAATAGTGTTATTTCTGAATACGCAGAGGCGCTTTTTCTTCTTTCCTGTGAGGAAAAAAGCGAGGACGTGTACTACGGGGATATGCTTTTAATCAAAAAGCAATTTGACGAAAACCCCGGGTACGTGGAGCTGCTTTGCTCCCCTGCTATTACAAAGGAGGAAAAGGCTGATATAATTGATGCTGCCTTCTCTCCCTTTCTTAACGAAAATATTGTATCCTTTTTAAAGCTCCTTTGCGAAAGAGGACGTATAAAGGATTTTCCCCTCTGCTTTGAGGATTACGAAAGGCTTTATAACGATTCACGTAAGCTCATCGTAGCAGAGGTAACAACAGCTTCTCCCCTTTCAAAAAGCGAGGAGAAAAGACTTATTTCCACACTTATGCAGCGCTATGGCGTTAAGGTGGAGCTTATCTGTAAAATTGATAAGTCCATTTTAGGTGGAATGATAGTAAGAACAAAGGACTCCGTAATGGACGGCAGTCTCAGAACAAAAATTCGGGAAATAAAGGATGTGATAAAAGCATGAAATCAAGACCCGAAGAAATCAGTAACATAATTAAACAGCAAATAAAAAGCTATAAATCCCGTGTGGAAATGAAGGAAACGGGTACTGTTATCCTTGTTGGTGACGGTATTGCCAAGGTTTACGGTCTTAGCAGCTGTATGTCAAGTGAGCTTCTTGAGTTTGAGGACGGCAGCTACGGTATGGCGCAGAATCTTGAAACAGAAACTGTGTCTGTGGCTATTCTTTCCGACGCAGGCGCTATCCACGAGGGCTCAGTTGTAAAAAGAACGGGCAAGGTTGTTTCCGTGCCTGTTGGCGAGGGTCTTCTTGGCAGAGTTGTTGATGCCCTTGGTATGCCTATTGACGGTAAGGGCGATATCAGCTACTCCGCAACAATGCCTATTGAGGCAGACGCCCCCGGTATTATTGAACGAAAAAGCGTAAGCGTGCCTCTTGAAACAGGAATTAAGGCTATTGACAGTATGATTCCTATCGGACGAGGTCAGCGTGAGCTTATAATCGGTGACAGACAGACAGGTAAATCCGAAATTGCCATAGATACCATAATCAACCAAAAGGGCAAGGACGTTATCTGTATTTACGTTGCCATCGGACAAAAGAGCACATCTGTTGTTCAGCTGGCAAACGAGCTTTCAAAATCCGGCGCTATGGAATACACAATTATTGTGTCCGCATCAGCGTCACAAAGTGCGCCCCTTCAGTATATTGCGCCCTATTCAGGCTGTGCAATGGCTGAATATTTCAGAGAAAAGGGCAAGGACGTGTTGATTATTTACGACGACCTTAGCAAGCACGCAGTTGCATACCGTGCCCTTTCCCTTCTTATAAGACGTCCTCCGGGCAGAGAGGCGTATCCCGGCGACGTATTCTATCTCCATTCAAGACTTCTTGAAAGAGCTGCCTGCGTTGATGAGGCGTACGGCGGTGGCTCAATTACTGCCCTTCCTATTATCGAAACACAGGCAGGCGACGTTTCTGCCTATATTCCAACTAACGTAATTTCAATTACAGACGGACAGATATTCCTTGAAACAGAGCTGTTTAATGCAGGAATTATGCCTGCTATCAACCCCGG
Organism: Clostridia bacterium; assembly: GCA_017457545.1. The sequence goes on along the minus strand of JAFTHF010000147.1, from coordinate 3,508 downwards.
TGTTTCCGTATCCCGTGTTGGTGGCAGCGCACAGATTAAGGCGATGAAAAAGGTTTCCGGTGAATTAAAGCTGCTCTACTCTCAGTACAGAGAGCTTCAATCCTTTGCTCAGTTCGGCTCCGACCTTGATGCAGATACAAAGCGCCGTCTTGCCCTTGGCGAAAGAATTGTTGAGGTGCTTAAGCAGGGCAGAAACTCCCCTGTACGTGCAGGCTGTCAGGTTGCTATTGTATATGCTGTAATTAACGGCTATCTTGATTCTATTCCCGTAAAGGGTGTTAAAAATTACGAAAAGCGCCTTTACGAAAAGCTTGAGCATGAGTATTCCTCATGGCTTAAGAGAATTGAGGGCGGTAGCTGGGAAAAGGAAGATGTTGAGGAGCTTAAGGCTGTTCTCAATGAATTCAAGGCTATCCACGGTGAGCTTGCGAGGTAGGTATGGGAGCAGATATTAAAAGCTTACGTACCCGAATAAAGAGCGTACGGTCTACTCAGCATCTTACAAAAGCCATGGGCCTTGTTGCTTCATCAAAAATACGCAGGGCACAGCTTAATTCCAAGCATGCCCTTGAGTATGCCGACAGCGTTTCGTCTATTGTAAATGTGCTTTTATCCTCACGTGAGTGCGAAAAAAGTGCCTACATGTGTCCGAAAAGCGACAAAATCAAGCTTATTGTTATAGCCGGTGACCGTGGCCTTGCAGGTGGCTACAATTCAAATGTATTTCGCTATGCAAGGGATTACGAAGGCGCGGCTTTTTACCCCATCGGCAAAAAGCCCTGTGAAAGATTTGGTAGAGAGATTATTTCCTCAGAGCATATTTCCTATGAGGACACTCTTTCTCTTGCCAAGGAGCTTTGCAAGGAATTTAAAGAGGGCAAGTACGGTAAAATCGGTGTAATCTACACAAGATACAAGTCTATGATTACCCAGTATCCCGACATAAAATGGATACTCCCCCTTGAAAAATCGGAAAGCACGGGAGGTAGCGTGGCTATTTTTGAGCCCGATGAGCTTACCATGCTTGAATCCTCCGTACCAACCTATGTTGCAGGACTTCTCTATTCCTGTATTAAGGAAAGCTTTGCCTGTGAGGTCGTTGCCCGTAGAAACGCAATGGACTCTGCCGGCAAGAATGCCGCTACTATGATAGACGAGCTTCAGCTTAAGTATAACCGTGCAAGACAGGGTACTATTACACAGGAAATTACAGAAATCGTGGCAGGAAGTGGCGATGGCGAAGCTTAAGCTTCGCAGTTATATGTACTTCCTACGTGATATATGGGCTTTGCCCATGTGATATTTCCCTTTTGGGAAGTGATATGTTGGCTTTGCCAACGTTTAATGTTACATCAGTTTATATGATTTAAAGGAGGTTATTATGGCAAAGAGCTATACAGGCGTGGTCAGTCAGGTTATGGGACCTGTAGTTGACGTACGCTTCGAAAACGGACAGCTTCCTGCTATATTTAACGCATTAACTATTGAAAAGGGGGATAAAACCCTTACTGTTGAGGTTGCACAGCACATAGGCGACAATGTTGTTCGCTGTATCGCTATGGCATCTACCGACGGTCTTCGCCGTGGAACGCCCGTTTTTGATACAGGCAGAACCATCAGCGTGCCTGTGGGACGTGACACCCTTGGCAGAATATTCAATGTTCTTGGCGACACCGTTGATAACGGTCCCGAGGTTAAGTCCGAGGAGCGCTGGAACATTCACAGAAGCGCCCCCGATTTTGACGAATTATCCACGTCCACCGAGATTTTGGAAACAGGTATTAAGGTTATCGACCTTATCTGCCCCTACTCCAAGGGTGGTAAGATAGGTCTTTTCGGCGGTGCCGGAGTTGGTAAAACAGTTCTTATTATGGAGCTTATTAATAACATCGCCAAGCAGCACGGCGGTCTTTCCGTGTTTACAGGCGTTGGTGAGCGTACCCGTGAGGGTAACGACCTTTACAACGAAATGAAGCAGTCGGGAGTTCTTTCCAATACTGCCCTTGTTTACGGTCAGATGAATGAGCCTCCGGGGGCAAGAATGAGAGTTGCCCTGTCCGGTCTTACAATGGCTGAGTATTTCCGTGATGAGGAAAATCAGGACGTGTTTCTCTTTCTTGATAACATATTCAGATTTACACAGGCAGGTAGCGAGGTTTCCGCCCTTCTTGGAAGAATGCCCTCTGCCGTAGGCTATCAGCCTACTCTGGCAACGGAAATGGGCGCTTTACAGGAGAGAATCACCTCTACCAAGCGTGGCTCAATCACATCGGTTCAGGCTGTTTACGTTCCTGCCGATGACTTGACCGACCCTGCCCCTGCCACTACCTTTGCCCACCTTGATGCAACCACCGTTCTTTCAAGAGCTATATCCTCACCGGGCATCTACCCTGCCGTTGATCCTCTTGAGTCCACAAGCCGTATTCTTGATGCCGAGATTGTAGGTGAGGAGCATTACTACGTTGCAAGAGAGGTACAAAGAGTGCTTCAGAGATACAAGGAGCTTCTTGATATTATCGCAATTATGGGTATGGATGAGCTTTCCGATGATGATAAGCTTCTTGTAGGACGTGCAAGAAAGATACAGCGCTTCCTCTCTCAGCCCTTTGACGTGTCCGAAAAGTTTACAGGCATTGAGGGTAAGTATGTGCCCCTTTCCGAAACTATTCGTGGCTTTAAGGAAATCCTTGAGGGTAAGCACGATAATCTGCCTGAGAGCGCATTCCTCTTTGTGGGTACAATTGATGAGGCCATAGAGAAGGCCAAGGGTATTGGCGCATGAAAACCTTTGAATTTGTAGCATCTACCCCAAACGGTAACGTTTTTTCACAAACGGTGCTTGAAATTTCCGTCCGTGGCACCGAGGGCTCCCTCGGTGTTCGTGCCGACCATATACCCTTTATAACATCTGTAAAGGGAGGCACAATGCGTATTACCACTCCCGACGGCGACGATTTGATTGCCAATATTACCGACGGTATCCTTACGGTAACTAAGGAAAAAACTACTCTTCTCTGTGGAGATTTTGAAATAACAGACTAAGAAAAAAATCCGACAAAAGACTGGTTCTCACAAGGAAGTTTAATTAAATTTGTTCCGCTGAAAACAAATAAATAACGCCGACAGGATATCTGTCGGCGTTCGTTTTATTCCGTTCGATAAATTGGAATTTATCAAACAAAAGGAAAAAGTATTTTCTCCTTTATAAATTGAATTTTTCTTGAATCATTTTGGCAACTACATCAGGCGGAAGCTTTGAATTGTCAATTTTTATATAGTTATCAAACGGAATTTCACCATCAAAACTTTCAAGTCGATATTTGGTATCATCGTTGATAAGTCTTTGGTTCGACACTTCAATGTCCCTTTTCGATGCTTTGTTCTGCAGGCGGTTTTCGGTAACATTTCGTTCTAATCTAATTTCACGGGGAGCAACAAGTTCCACATAGTAAAACTCTGTATTATAGGGTTCAAAAATGCTTTTCACATATTCAATATAATCCCAATC
>JAFTHF010000146.1 GCA_017457545.1 Clostridia bacterium | reverse complement strand
CACAGGCTACAACCTTACAGAAGCTAAGAACCTTATGAAGAAGGCTTGCGACGAGCTCGTTGCTGCAGGTCTCTACACTAAGGGTGCAGAAATCAAGATTAAGATTGGTTGGGCTAAGGGTGCTCTTACATCCGCTGACAACCAGCAGCTCACACTTATGAACAAGTTCATCAACGCAGCTATCGAAGGTTCCGGCTTCGGCAAGGTAACATTTGAGGCAGTTGGTAACATTGCAGACCGTTACGGCGATGTAGCTAAGGGCGAATACGCAGTTGGTTACGGCGCATGGGGCGGTGCAGCTCTTTATCCTTTCCGTAACTTCCAGGTTTACTTTGACCCTGATCAGTACGATATCAACGAGGCAGCTTGTTGGGATCCTACAACAGAAACACTTACACTCAATGTTGGTGGTAAGGATGTTACCATGACATGGCAGGAGTGGGGTAACTCTATGATCGGTTCCGGCGCTTATGCTGATGCTGATTTCGAGACAAAGCTCAACATCACTTCTATGCTTGAGACTAAGTTCCTTGAGAAGTACTACAGAATTCCTCTTGCAGGAACAACAATCTGTTCTATGCTTTCATACCAGTTCAACTACTACACAGAAGAGTACAACATGGCGTACGGCTTCGGTGGTTCTCGTATCATGACAGCTACATATGATGACTACGAGTGGAACAAGTACATTGCTAAGCAGGGCGGTACAGTTGATTACGAATAATTTCGTATACCGAGCAGAATAGTTTTGCTAGTCCATGAAAATTTTATGGTAATGGGAGGGGGTTCTCCCCTCCCATTATTATAATTTTTCATCTGTTCCGGTAAACGGAAACCACGGTGTCTGCTTACCGGAGCAGACGAAAGAGGAATAGCATTTTCGTGCTTTTCAATCAATTGAAAGGAAAAAATAATATGGGAAAATATATACTCAAAAGAGTACTCTTGATGTTCTTCGTATTGTTCTGTATAATTACAATATGCTTTATGCTCATCAGAATGCTCCCGAGAGATTTGCCTACTGATATTAAGCTTCAAGAGGTTATCAAGGCTCGTTGGGAAGCGCTTGGTTATGATAAGCCCCTTGTTGTTCAATACGGTATTTATCTTAGAAATATTTTTACTGAATGGGACTTTGGTACATCATGGTACGTTTCTCCCAGAACAGAAGCCTTTGAGGTAATTCTTGACAGACTTCTTCCGACAGTTTTAGTTAACCTTTACTCACTTCTTTTGGCTACACCTATCGGTATTGCGCTAGGTATTTATGCCGCAATTAAGAAAAATAAATGGCAGGACCATACTATAAGTACAATGGTTATGCTGTTTGTATCTATTCCAAGCTATGTTTATGCATTCTTGGTACAGTTTATATTCGCATTCGTATTGGGCTGGTTCCCGCTTACTGTATATTCCTTGGCAGACGCAGGAGGATCCTGGTTTACTGCTAAGATGGTTTACAGTATGGCGCTTCCTGTTATGGCACTTTCCTTTGGTGAGATTGCAGGTCTTTGCCGTTTCACCCGTGCGGAGCTTACAGAAACACTTACATCTGACTATATGCTTCTTGCTCGTACAAAGGGACTTACAAGAGCACAGGCTACAACCCGTCATGCGCTTAAGAACGCAATGGTTCCTATTCTTCCTTCCATTATCGGTAGCTTTATAGGTATCCTGGGAGGTTCTATGATTATTGAGCAGATCTTCTCAGTACCCGGTGTAGGTCAGCTCTGTATCAGATCAATTAACTTACGTGACTATGACGTATTTATGATGGATACGGTATTCTATACACTTATCAGCTTGCTTGCCGGCATTGTAGTTGATATAAGCTATGGCTTTATAGAT
>JAFTHF010000145.1 GCA_017457545.1 Clostridia bacterium | reverse complement strand
GTTAAGCCGATACCTGATTATGTTAAGAAGGTAAGAGGATTATCAGGATGTACCCAGCTTGGAGACGGAAGCATTGCACTTATATTAGATCCAACCGGATTAATAGATAACTAGGAAAGGAAAGGTGGATTATGGCTGCAGCAGAGACAGGTGAACTTATTATGAATCCTAATGTTTCGGGGGAAACATCAGCGGTTACGGATACAGTGACTGTGGCAACGGAAACAAGTAGCCCGGCATTTGTTGATGAAGGTGGCAAATATGTTACCTTCAGAACCGGTAATGAGTACTACGGATTAAAGATTCAATATGTTAACGAGATAATAGTTTTACAGGAGATAACTGAGATTCCCGAGAGTGAGGACTATATCAAAGGACTTATCAATCTTCGAGGAAAGATTATTCCTGTAATTGATGTGAGATTGCGTTTCAGAAAAGAACCGATTGAGTACAATGACAGAACATGCATAATCGTTATAAATTCAGAAACAACAGTTGTGGGACTTATAGTAGAACAGATAGCAGAGGTTGTAGAAATTGGACCTAAGGATATCACTCCTTCTCCTGCTATAGGTAATGTTGAGATGGCACAGAATAAATACGTATATGCTATCGGCAAGGTCGGTAATGCGGTTAAGCTTTTACTTGACCCTGAGAAGCTGATTAAATATACGGAGATACCTGCACCACCTACTTCTCTTGATGAGCTCGATAAAAAAGAAATTGAAAAAGCTGATAATGATGAGTTGAAAGATGTCGTTGGAAACGAAAATATAGAAACAGAGAGTATTGAAACTGTGAATATTGGAGCGGAGAATGGCGATACAGCGAACAAAGAAGTTGAGGACCTTGAAGCGGAGAACGTTACGGAAGAAAAGGCTGAAAGCCTAGAGAATACTGGAACGGCAGATAATACAGAAGTTGTGGAAGAAACCGCTGCATCGGAAGGCACAGAAGCTGTGATGACAGAGGATGATTCGTCTGCTACACCAAAGAAAAAAGGTTCTTCGAAAAAGAAAAAGGCAGAATAGTTTAGATTAGCATATTTAGACAGCATTGATAAAATAACATTATATGAACAGAAGGAGAATGACAGATATGAAAAGAAAAAGTTTGATTAACAGTCTTATAGGTGGATTTATTGCATTTATTATACTGATGCTTGGAAGCATTGTAGGTGCGCAGATTATTCTTAAGTATATGAAAACTGCATTTGAACAGGGGACAGATTATCTTAAGTATACAACCGCATTTGGTATATTAACAATTGTTTTACTTATTTGTACAGTAGGAATAGTAGTTGTTATGTCAAAGACATTGATTGGAGCGCTTAGAAATCCTGTAAAGATGCTTGTTGATGCATCTGAAGCTATTAAAATGGGCAAGGTAGATGTTAAGTTAGAGAAGCACTCAAATGATGAAATGGGCGATATTATTGATGCATTCGAGAGTGTAGTTGGCGGTATCAAATATCAGGCAGGTATTGTTGAGACAATGTCACAGGGCGATTTTACAATGGACGTTGAGGTTAAGTCAGAGGAAGACGTACTTGGTATGTCACTTAAGAGACTTGCAGAGGGCAATAGCTATGCTATTTCAAATATAAGCGAAGCTGCATTACAGGTACATACAAGTTCAACACAGGTAGCAAGCGCAAGTGAGTCTCTTGCACAGGGCTCAACAGAGCAGGCAAGTGCAATCGAAGAGATTACATCTTCAGTTAATGAAATCGCAGTTAAGACAAAAGAAAATGCTATTAAAGCGAACGAAGCAGCTGAGTTAATGAAGCTTGCTATTAAAGATGTAATGCAGGGTAACGAAGAGATGCGTGAAATGATCACAGCAATGAATGACATAAATGAAGCATCCGAGAATATTTCAAAGATTATTAAGGCGATTGATGATATAGCATTCCAGACCAATATCCTTGCACTCAATGCAGCAGTTGAGGCAGCTAAAGCAGGTGAGGCAGGAAAGGGCTTCGCAGTAGTAGCGGAAGAAGTAAGAAATCTTGCGGCTAAGAGTGCAGCTGCAGCAGCAGAGACAGCAGAACTTATTGAGAATTCTATTAAGAAGGTTTCTGTAGGTACTAAGATAGCCGATGAAACAGCTAAGGCTCTTGAGACAATTACAGATGTTGTTTCAAAGAGTGAAGGTATTATTGTTAATATAGCAGAGGCTTCTAATTATCAG
>JAFTHF010000144.1 GCA_017457545.1 Clostridia bacterium | reverse complement strand
GAAGCTACAAAATGCGGACTGATTGACAAGGTAGGTGGGCTTAGCGATGCGCTTGATACTCTTAATGAAATGATAAAGGGCTCTGATTAACAGAGCCTTCTTGACTTATCTCTAAAAAAGTGATACAATTATACTGTGATTTATTATGGGAGGTGGGTTATGGAAAGAGAAAATCTTAACAAATGGCTGACAAGACTGTTTGCCCTTGGACTTGTAATTCTTCTAATCACCTTTTCAATTGCGCTAACCATATATTTTCGCCCATTTTACTATATGCAGATGAAGCTGTTTGATTTTACGGAACGGGCAGGCGCACAGTACACCGACGAGATGGTGTGGGATGCCTACAATGAGGTGCTTAACTATCTGACACTACCGGGTAAGGAGTTTGGCACAGGGGCGTTTCCCCATTCCGATGAGGGCGAAAGTCACTTCCGTGATGTAAAGGTGCTGTTTAATCCGAATGCCATAGCACTTTTTGTATCCTTGACCACCGTAATCACATTGTATATATTAAATAGGAAGAAAATTATCAGTCTTGAAAGGAAAAACGGCTACCATATTTCCTATTATGTAGGCAAATGGACGCTGATTATTTTTGCTGTAACAGCGCTCCTAGTGTCTATTAATTTTGATGTTGCCTTTGATATATTCCACAAAATATTCTTTCCGGGCAAAACCAACTGGTATTTTGACTACAATCTTGACCCTATTATCTGGGTGCTGCCACAGAAATTCTTTATGAATTGCGCCATTTTAATAGTTGCTTCGATTATTATAATCTGCGCAAGTCTTATTACATATAATAAAATCAAATAGGAAGAAAAGTAAAATCGCTGAGTTGTCTCAGCGATTTTTTGTTATTTGGAAATTTCAAATGCTTTTTTACAAAGAGCCTTGAAGCGATCCTCACTCTTAACGGAATTAAACCATTCCCAACCACTTTTGGCTGTCATTGCGTTGTATGGAATCCATGTAGCAGGGTCAATACGGTAATCATATTCTAACGACTCCTTTGCACCGTTTGCAAAAACAGCACATCCCTTGCCCTTGATAATTTTAGCGCCACTGAACAGCACCTCGTTACCTGCGGAAAGCTCAGCTCCCTTTTCAAAGGATTTCCATTTAGCAAAGCTATCAAGAGCGATTTCAAGACAGGTATATCCGTCTTCCTTCTCACCGTTGCCAAAATGAGCTGCACTTCTCACAAGAGCTACCCAAGCATAAAGTCCTGTAAGTCCGTCAGGCACTGTGCCGTCTCCTGCCATTTCTATAAGACCCATGCTATATTTCTGAATCTCAATTGAACGCTTAGCATCCCAAGCATTATAGCTTGGACGTGCGATATAGTGGAGCAAAAGGTTCAAGCTGTTTACAGCAAACTGTCCGAATGCAGCTGTTCTGTCGCCCTCATCCCAAAGCTCATCCACCTTAGTTTCGCTTTGAATACTTGCATACTGGGTAACAGGAGCTTGAATCTTACGTATACCTGTTCTGTCGGTAAAGATAACCATGTTACCATCTTCGTCTTGTACGTAAATATAGTCTGCTGCACCGATGTATCCGTCGGTTAAATCAAGGGCATCATAGTGGCGTTCCATGCCGTCACAAATAGGCATATAACCATCGCCTTGACCCTTATATGATGTAAGCTCGTAAACTGCGATTTTAGATCCACCTGCAAAATCATGCTCACAGCGAACAATACCGATGCCATTTGCGAAATAATAAGCCTTGTTTCCTGCACGATAAGCAAGACCGTCATCCAAGCCCTCAATATCAAGTGTAAGCTTTATACAATCATCAAATGTACCTGCTTTTGTGGTAATGGGGTCGGATTTTTCGCACACGATCTTGGTTTTTATGTTATAGCTTCCCCAAAGGGTGTACTCTACTGTAGGAGTTGCGCCTATGCGCCATTCATCTGACCAAACGCAATTTGTAGCATCCTGAAGAATACCGTATATATCATTATATAGAAGTGGCTCACCGGCATTTCCAAAGCTCGTCTTTTTCCACTCGAAGCTCCATCTTTGATAATGATCCGTTTTAACTACTCCATTATTCATATTAACAGCATTTCTTGAGAAGAAATTCCAATGGCCTGTTATATCTGTATCGGGTGTAAGATGCTCTGCTGTTCTCATAAGTCTGCGCGCAAGGGAGCAGGCAAGCTTGGTATGAGCCTTTTCCATAGGAGTCTTGGCAAGGGCCTCTGCTCTCTCAACGTACCTTGTAGTATCGGTAAGCTTTTGACCCTTCTTACCCCTTTCCCAATATTCGTTTCTTATAGCTTGAATCATGTCAAGCCACAGATTTTCATTGTAACCAATTCTCTCTGTGTAATTATCACGGGCAATACAAACAGAGATTTCATCAGCATAAGTAACCTCATAGCTTGATTCCGAAATAACGTATTTCGGATCAAATTCACACACGTACTCCCACTTATTACCCTTTGCAAATGGTAAATAACCATTACCACCTATAATGCTATATGATTTAAGCACCATAGATTCTGTATTGCCGCAAAACAAATGAGATTGCTTTACAATACCTATGTTTTCTTTATACCATGTAAGATATACGGATACATCGTAGGAACTATTGATATATGCTGTCCTCCAAAGCTGGCAATTTTCAAAAACACCTGCAGGAGTGTCTACATTTTCGTTATTGCTTATATAAGCAAGCTTGCTTCCATCACTTCCTATATATTCCTCGCCAACAGAGATATCTGCAAAGAATTTGCCATCACAATATGAGGCATTATATAATACCCTCCTTACGTCTACATCTACAGACTGGAGATAGCCCTCTCCAATGCTGAAGTTATTCCAACGGCGAAGAGCATTATTTATATATCTGTATTCCTCTACTCCTGATCTGATAGAATATCTGTATTCGTGAATATCCTTAAGATGTTCATTCTTTTTATTAAACAATTCAATAGCGCGGTCAGCAAGAATATACTTTTCATCCTTTGGAGTAAGTAAGCCCTTTGCTTTATCCATAGCTTCCTTAGCCTCATCATTATTGCCGTCCTGAAGGTATCGGTAACCGAGCCAAAACCATTCATTCGCCAAGGTTTTTGTAAAGCCAAGCTTCTCAAGCATTGGAATCTGCTTGGATTTCACAAAATCAACTTTTGCATCATATGGAAGCTGTGAGTCCTCACGAGTGACGATAAAGGTCATTATTTCTTCGTTTTTGCCCTTGATGGCTGCGTCCTTGATTTTGGCAAACATTTCGTCGGATTTATCTCCGTTGAGCCACCACCAGCCACTGCCTAAAACATCGGCAAGGGCGTGGTATTTCTTGTCGCTTTCGGGAAGCTCCTCTACCTCCTTTAAAACGTCCTTATATACTACCTCAAAGCCGTCTTTATTGTTTTTAAGTCGCCAGAGCTTAAGCTCTTCAACCTTCTTCATTACTCTTTCAACAAGAGTATCGTTCCATTTTTCGTTCATAGCACATAGCTCCTTTCTTATTTTCTTTCTTCCGTCGTGAAGCTGCCATTTAACAGTACCCTGAGATACTCGCATTCTATCTGCGATTTCCACAATGGAAAGCCCCTCAAAGTAGTATAGCTGAATAATGGTGCGCACCTTATCTGACAGCTTACTTACAGCAGTATGCAGCTCGTTCTCCTCCTCGGAGGCTACATACTTATATTCAGGGTTTACTCTCGGGTCATCTGCAATATCTCCGTACTCAGCAAGGTCAACGGGGATAATTCCCTTGTAACGCCTTATCATATTAAGGGCGCAGTTTTTAGCTATTCTGCACACCCAAGAGCAATATTTATCCTGCTCCTCAAGGGTGTCGAGCTTCATCCACGCTGTAACAAAGGCATCCTGCGCCGCATCCTCAGCCATAAACTGACTGCGGGTAACCCTTGCGGCTGAGGCGATAACTGTGCGTTGGTAACGCGCTACCAATGCTTCGTACGCCCTCTGCTCTCCTGCGAGAGTGAGCATTACCAAGGTTTTGTCGTCCTGATTCTGAAACTGCATTTTGTCCTCCTTTGGATTTTTTGAAGCTTTTTTACGTCTTCATAAGGTATGACACGGAAGAAATAAAAAAGGTTGGGTGAAAATAAAAAATTTGCTATGAACAATTTTATTTTATCATAGAAGCGTGAATTATACAAGAAAAACCGAGAGTGTTGCTCTCGGTTTGTTTTTATTTTCTTTGAAGTGATTTGATTCCGTCAAGGAGGGCTGAAATGAAGATGTCTGCCTCCTCTATTGTGTTTTCGGGGCAGAAGGATGCCCTTATGGAGCTGTCTGCCAGCTTAGGATCTATGCCAAAGGCTGTAAGGGCTGAGCTTACCTTACTTGAGTGTGATGAGCAGGCAGAGCCTGAGGATACATACACGCCCCTTGAGGATAAGAAATGAAGCATTGTTTCGCTTCTTATTCCCGGTAGAGTAATATTGATAATATGGGGTGCAAAGCGCTCCGGAATGTTAAGCCTTACCTCTGTGTCGGAAAGCTTATCAACTATGTAAGCGCGCACCCTTGCCATCTTCTCTATTTCCTCATTAAGCTTAGAATAATGCTCCCTTGCTGCCTCGCCAAAGGCTACAATTCCGTACACGTTTTCTGTACCGGAGCGAATATTCTCCTCCTGACCGCCACCGTATACTATTGGAACAAGCTTCTTCGCCTTTATAATCTCGGGGGAGATATAAAGTGCGCCAACTCCCTTAGCGCCGTTTATCTTATGGGCGCTTAAGGTGATCAAATCCGCGTTAATGGACTTTTTTGTAAACTTGACCTTCATATAGGACTGAACACAGTCTGCATGGGTTACGCATTGGGGAGAAAGGGCCTTTACTGTATCAAAGGCTTCCTTTAAATTATATAAAGCTCCTGTTTCGTTATTAACGTGCATAAAGGATGCAAGAATTACGTCCTTGCCGTTTTCCCTAATAAAGTCAATATCAAGCTTACCACCCACCGTAGGCACTCTCAAAACGGTAAAGCCCTTCTTTGCAAGAGCCTGACAGGTCTCCTCAACAGAGGAATGCTCCCCTGCTGTAATGAGGATTTTCTCATTTCCACGTCTGTTTTTTGAGTTTACCACGCCAAGAATAGCCATATTATTGGACTCTGTGCCACCGGAGGTGAACACAAGCTCACCACGGACTCCACGCTGAATACCGAGGGTGGCAAGAATGATTTTCCTTGCGTCCTCCTTTACGTGCTCAGCATCCAGGCCCACATCGTGAAGAGATGAGGGGTTGCCAAAATGGTTTTCGATTACCTCTACCATTTTTTCCTTGGCTTTATCCGACATTTTGGTTGTGGCGCTGTTGTCAAAATAAATTTTTTGCATATCAGTTAAATTTGAATTCCTTAAGTATCTGCTCTACTGTAGGCATATTCTTGTTATAAAGGTCGCCATCCTCAAGAGATGTGTAAAGGAATACGTAAACGCTACCTCTTGTAATAATTCCAACTACCATGTAGCTGTATGTTCTTTCATCGTCTGTGCCCTCGCCTAAGGTAAGCTTGTACTCACACTTCTTTGACGCAATCTCATTTACTACGGTGTTTTCAAGCTCGGTTACGTATTCAACAACACCAAGCTTTTCAATGCTTGACTTGTAATCTGCCCACCATGTGTCGTAATTCTTAAGCTCGTTTGTAAGATTCCACTGGGAAACCTGTACGCTTGAAAAGTCGCTTTCTGACACGTGCGCCATGCTGGAGCCTGTTGTAATATCAACTATCCAGTTTTCGGGAACGAATAAGGAATAGTCTACAATGTCGGGGTTGCAGGCGTACTTCATTCCGTCGGGAACTACTGTTTCCTCACCGCAGGACACCATAGAAAGTGTGCATGTAAGCATCATAGCAAGGACTATGATAAGTGATAAAATTCTTTTCATTTTAAATCCTTTCAGCGACAAGGGTAGCAAGCTTAACTATTTCCTTAACGTCGCCCATATCAATCATTTCATTTACAGAGTGGATATATGCTGAGGGGATAGAAATTGCACCCACAAGACAGCCACCCTTGGAAATCTGCATTACAGATGTATCTGTACCACCGCTTACAAGCATTTCATCCTGATATTTAACCTTGTTTTCCTTAGCAAGCTCACGCATTTTGTTAACTATCTCATAAGAGCAGATTACGCTTGAGTCCTTAATCTTGATAGCTGCGCCACCGCCAAGCTTTACATCCATTGTAGGTGAGCCAGGCTTGCCGCCAACACGGGTTACGTCAATGGCAATACCGATTTCGGGCTCGATATGATAGGTAGCAGGCCTTGCACCTCTGCTGCCTACCTCCTCCTGTACGGTAAATACGAAGTAAAGGTCATTATCTGTGTTCTTTACATTCTTAAGAGTTTCTACAAGGATTGCACAGCCCACTCTGTCATCAAAGGGTCTGCCGATATATCTGCTTGTACCGTTAAGACGGCGAAAAGCAGGTACGTGTACGAAGTAATCGCCAACCTTAACCTTTGCCTCTGCCTGCTTTTTGGTCTTGACACCGATATCAATATAAAGGCTTTCACACTTGGGGATATCCTTGCTGTCGGAGGGAACGATTACACCGTAAACACCGTTTTCGGACACTACCTGTGTAAATGCACCTGCAAGTGTGTCGATTCCACCTACGCTGCCAACCTTTATAAGACCTTTATCATCAATAAAGGTTACAAAATATCCGATTTCGTCCATGTGTGCAGCAAACATTACCTTTTTGCCGTTGCCCTTTTTATGAGCTACAAGGTTGCCCATAGGATCATTATAAACCTCATCTGCGTAGGGCTCAACCTCTTTTCTAATAACCTCAGAAATTTTATCCTCTCTGCCTGAGACACCGGAGGTAAACATTAATTTTTTAACAAGCTCTGTCATAACTACTCCTTAAATAACGGGATTTTCGTCAGTTACAAGGGCGATGGCAATGCTGCGCATAGCCTCAAGGTCCTCATACTTTACAACATCTGACTGGGAATGGATATATCTTGATGCGGCAGAGATAAGTCCTACCTTAACACCGCCTACGCTTCTCTGAATATGTGAGGAATCGTTTCCACCTGAGATATATTTATTAAGCTGATATTTGATATCGTGCTTTTTGCAAATGGAGATAAGGGAATTCATAAAGCCCTTATCGTAAATGGTGCTGTTATCCATAAAGGAGATTATTGCTCCGTCACCAAGGATACATACCTTCTTTTCGGCAGGAACACCGTAGGTATCCTGTACTGCCTTTGATTCGATTACAAAGGCGTAATCGGGCTTGATTCTTTCGGCAGCACCCCTTGCGCCTGAGAAGCCGACCTCCTCTCTGCCGGTAAAGGCAAACCACAGGTCAAAGGCGCTTTCCTTACCTGTATTATGAAGCTCCTTTATCATTTCGCACATTATTGCACAGCCAAATCGGTCATCAAGCGCCTTGCACTTAATATATCCGTCGCCAAGGTCACGAAAATCGGAAATAAATGCAAAATAGTCGCCTACGTGTACGTATTTCTCTGCGTCAGCCTTATCGGTAGCGCCGATATCAATGTACATTTCGTGTGCCTCTGTACGCTTCTTTCTCTGCTCCGGGGAGAGAAGATGGATAGGCTGGGTCATTATGCCACCCACAATACCGTCTTCGGAAATTACACGCTTACCACCAAGGATAAGGGGGTCCATTCCACCTACGCAGCCAAATCTGAGATTTCCCTTTTCAGTAATGCCTGTTACCATAAAGCCAACCTCATCCATATGAGCGCTGACCATAAGTCTTGGCTTGCCTTCCCTTGGAATATGAACAAGTAAGCTACCGAAGCTATCCTCTATAACCTCTGCGCTTTCGGGTAAATAGGGGGTGATTTCCTTTCTTATAAGCTCCTTTACACGATCCTCGTATCCACTTGGGCCGAATTCCTCGCTGAGCCTTTTAATTAATTCCTTCATATGAGCACCTCCTTATCTGTATACGCTACAAGGAGTAAAATATCTGCAAGTGATCTTACATCTCTAAGATTTACAATTTCATTCTGTGTGTGCATTGACTTAAGGGGCAAGCTTACAATAGCTGTGCGAACTCCCTCTCCTGCTACTGAAACAAGGTCATTATTTGTGCCTGTACGTGAGGGGCAAGCACCAACGGTATAGGGAATGTCGCTATCCTTAAGAAGCTCTGCAATCTTACGGGAAAGCCTTCTGTCTGCAAGGGCAGAAAAATCTATTGAGGGACCCTTTCCACAGTCAATGGAAACAAATTCCTTATCCCCCTCCATAGTACCGAAGGTAACATCGGTAATAAGGGCAATATCGGGCTTAATTTTATATGCTGCAAGGGCAGCACCGCATTTACCTGTTTCCTCCTGTGCGGAAACGATAACGTAAACATCAAACTTAAGCTTGTCCTTATCTGCTCTCTCCGCCATATCAAAGGCAGCGGCAACACAAGCCTTATCATCAAGAGAGCCTGACATAACATTATCGTTAAGAAGCTCAAGATAATCGGCACGTACCATAACAGGGTCTCCAAGGGAAACTATCTCTGAAAGCTTGTCCTTAGAAAGCCCTGTGTCAATATAAAGCTCCTCAATTGTGGGAAGTCCCTTTACATCAGCGCTTTTACGAAGGTGAGGAGGAACGGAGGAAATAATTCCGTACACCTGCTCCCTACCGTAAACCGTAACCTCTGATGAGGGGAGAATTCTTGTATCTATACCACCCACATTGATAACGGAAAGGAAGCCTCCCTCCTTTATACCCGTTACCATCATACCGATTCGGTCAAAGTGGGCATCTACCATCATTTTAGGTGCATTTGGCAAGCCTGATTTTTTTACAAAAACAAAGTTGCCGAAGCTGTCGCTGTATGCCTCATCAAAAATAGGCTCTGCCAGCTTAAAAATCTCCTCCTTAGCCTGCTTCTCAAAGCCGGAAACAGTCATAAGGGAGCACAGCTTCTTTAGAGTTTCATTGATTTTTTTCATTCTACAAACCTCTTACGATTTCCTTAAATTTATCTGATTTCTTTTTATAATTTTCAAACATATCGTAGCTTGCCGATGCAGGAGATAAAAGCACACTATCTCCCTCTGTCGCTACTCTTGACGCAATCTTTACGCTCTCCGAAAAGCTATCGCAAAGGGTAAAATTGCACCGATTTTTCAGTACGTATGCGATTTTTTCGCTATTTGACCCACAAATCACTGCGTGCTTGATTCCCATAAGTCCCTTGCCAAGCTCCTCATAGGACAGGTTTTTATCATAGCCACCGAGAATTATAACCGT
>JAFTHF010000143.1 GCA_017457545.1 Clostridia bacterium | reverse complement strand
TGAAGGCATCAACAGCTCTTCTTTTCCAGAAGATTACAGTTGCTGTTATTATGGCAGTTTCATTAAGCCTTGTAGTCGGCTTCCTCGGTGAGCTTTCCTTGGGTCACGCAGGCTTTATGAGTATAGGCGCATATCTTGGCGGTAAGGTTGCCCTTGTTCTTATCGAAAGCGGTAATCTTAAGGCAAGCAACATTCTTGTATTCTTGGTGGCGCTTTTGGTTGGCGCACTTTGTGCAGCCCTCTGCGGATTTATCGTAGGCTTTGCGGCTCTTCGCTTAAGAGGTGACTACCTTGCCATTGTTACTCTTGCCTTCGGTGAAATCGTAAGAGTTATCTTTACAAACACATCGTCAAGCTCCTTCGGTGGCGCTCTCGGTCTTCAGAGCCCCTCCTTTGCAAAGAAGCAGACATATATTCTTGTAATTATCGGCTTTGTTCTTATTCTTCTTACTCTGTTCGTAATTCAGAACCTCTTAAGAAGTAAGACAGGTAGAGCAATTACAGCTATTCGTGACAACGAAATCGCAGCTAAGGCAACAGGTATTGACGTAACGAAGCATAAGCTTATGGTATTTGTTATCTCCGCTGCCTTTGCAGGTATTGCAGGCGTGCTTTTCAGCTATGCCAACTCTCCTGTTAAGGCTGATACCTTTGACTATAACTATTCAATCGAAATTCTTGTTATGGTAGTTCTTGGCGGTATGGGTAGTATTAACGGCTCCATTTTGTCAGCTACACTTATTACAGTTCTCAACGATAAGCTTACTGTATATCTTACAGGCGACAACGCAGTGTTCAAGGACCTTTTCTATGCACTTATTCTTATTCTCCTAGTTATATATAATAATGCACCTGCGCTTAAGGGCTTCAGAGAAAAGTACAATCTTAAGAACCTTGTAAACAAGATTGTAAAGAAGAAGCACGACCCCTCCGAAATTACAGGAGATGCTGCACGTTGGGATGTTGTACCTACCAAGATTGAGATGAATGAGGTTCTTTCCACAGACCTTGTGGTTGACAGAAACAACCGTGGCGATGACAGCGCAGATATCCGTGAAAGAGGAGGTACTAAATAATGGCTAAATTCATTGACAGTATCAAGTCCTTCATTGATAAGAAGCTGCCTAAAAAGGTGGAGAGAAGAACAATTGAAGCAGAAAATGTTCTTGAAACAGAAAATCTCGGCATCTCCTTTGGCGGTCTTAAGGCTGTACAGAATGTAAACCTTAAGATTAAGAAAAACGAAATTTACGGTCTTGTTGGACCTAACGGTGCAGGTAAGACCACAGTATTTAACCTTCTTACAGGCGTATATCAGCCCACAGAGGGTACATTCTACCTGAACGGCGAGGAGCTGAGAACTCTCCCACAGGAAGTAATTAACCATAAGGGTATTGCAAGAACCTTCCAGAACATCCGTCTTTTCAACAACATGAGTGTTGTAAGAAACGTAATGGTAGGACTTCACAATCAGGAGGAGTACAAATGCTCCGTTATTGAAAGCGTTCTCAGATTGCCAAGACACTTAAAGGTTGAAAAGGCGATGAGAGAAAGGGCAAAGGAGCTTCTTGATATATTCGGCCTTAAGGAAGAAAGAAACAACCTTGCATGTAACCTTCCCTACGGTAAGCAGAGAAAGCTTGAGATTGCAAGAGCCCTTGCAACAAATCCTAAGCTTCTTCTCCTTGACGAGCCTGCGGCAGGTATGAACCCCAATGAAACAGAGGACTTAATGAACACAATCAAGCTTATAAGAGATAAGTTCGATATGACTATTCTCCTTATTGAGCATGACCTTAAGTTCGTTTCCGGCCTTTGCGACAGAATCACAGTTCTTAACTTCGGTACAGTTCTTGCCGAGGGTACAGCAGATGTGGCGCTTAATGACCCTGAGGTTATTAAGGCATATATCGGTAACTAAGGAGGATATGATATGGCACTTTTAGAAGTAAAAAGCCTTGATGTGCATTATGGCGTTATTCAGGCTATCAAGGACGTATCCTTTGAGGTAAACGAGGGCGAGATTGTAACCCTTATCGGCGCTAACGGTGCAGGTAAGACCACCACTATGCAAAGCATAATGGGACTTATCCATCCAAGCCACGGTGAGATTTATTATAACGGACAGAAAATCAACGGTATTCCCTCACATAAGATAGTTAAGCTCGGTATGACTCAGGTTCCCGAGGGAAGAAGAATCTTCTCAGAGCTTACAGTATATGAAAATCTTCTTATGGGCGCATACACACGCACCGATAAGGAGGGTATCGAAAAGGATTTTAAGGATATATATGCGCTTTTCCCCAGACTTGAGGAAAGAAAGAACCAGATTGCAGGCACACTCTCCGGTGGTGAGCAGCAGATGCTTGCCATGGGCAGAGCGATTATGAGTAAGCCCAAGCTTCTTATGCTTGATGAGCCCTCAATGGGACTTTCTCCCTTGCTTGTTGATCAGGTATTTGAGATTATCAAACACTTCCATGAAATAGGAACTACCATTCTTTTGGTAGAGCAGAATGCCAATAAGTCACTTGCTATCTCCGACAGAGCCTACGTGCTTGAAAACGGCAGAATAGTTCTCACAGGCACAGGCAAGGAGCTTCTTGCCAGTGAGGAAATCAAGAAGGCTTATCTTGGCGGTTAATTAAAAGGTGATAAAATGAAAGCAGTAATTACAGTAATCGGTAAGGACAATGTAGGAATTATCTCTGCTATCAGCGCAGAATGTGCAAAGAACAATGTTAATATCGTAGATATTACACAAAGCGTTCTTCAGGACTATTTTGCAATGATTATGCTTGTTGAGATTGATAATATGAACGTTAAGCTCACAGGCTTTCAGGACGCCCTTGACCTTGTTGGCAAGGAGAAGAATCTTGAAATCCGCGTAATGCACGAGGATATCTTCAACGCAATGCACCGCATTTAAGAGGTGGCGAGATGATTAATACAAAGGACATTCTTGAAACCATAAATATGATACGTGAGGAGAATCTTGATATCCGTACAATTACTATGGGTATCTCCCTCCTTGACTGTATTACAGATGACCAGAAAAGACTTGAAGCAAAGATTTACGATAAGATTGCAAAAAGCGCAGAAAATCTTGTTTCCACAGCCATAGACCTTGAGCATACCTACGGTATTCCAATCATTAACAAGAGAATAAGCGTTACTCCCATTTCCTTGGTGGGAAGCAATATCGGTGTAGACGGCTATGTACGTCTTGCTCAGGTTCTTGAAAAAGCAGCCAACGATGTAGGTGTAAACTTTATCGGTGGCTTTGGCGCTCTTGTGCAAAAGGGTATGACTAAGGGCGCGCATAATCTTATAGAGGCCATTCCCGAGGCGCTTGCTACCACAACAAAGGTTTGCTCCAGCGTAAACGTGGCATCAACCAAGGCAGGCATCAATATGGACGCAGTTAAGCGTATGGGTGAAATAGTTAAGGAAACAGCTATGCTTACCAAGGACGCAGACTCCATCGGCTGCGCCAAGCTTGTTGTTTTTGCAAATATTCCCGAGGATAATCCCTTTATGGCAGGCGCAATGCACGGTATGGGCGAAAGCGATACGGTTATCAATGTGGGAGTTTCCGGCCCCGGTGTTGTGGCATCTGCAATTAAGCGAGAGGGCTTTTGCGATTTCTCTCAGCTTGCCGATGTTATTAAAAAGACAGCATTTAAGATTACACGTGTAGGTCAGCTTATTGCCTATGAGGCATCAAAGCGCCTTAACACACCTTACGGTATTATCGACCTTTCTCTTGCGCCTACCCCGGCTATCGGTGACAGCGTTGCTCATATTCTTGAGAATATGGGACTTGAGAAGTGTGGCACTCACGGCACAACAGCAGCCCTTGCTATGCTTAATGATGCAGTTAAAAAGGGTGGAGTTATGGCATCAAGCCACGTAGGTGGACTTAGTGGTGCATTTATTCCCGTATCTGAGGACGCAGGTATGATTTCCGCCGCAGAGTGCGGTGCGCTTACTATTGAAAAGCTTGAGGCTATGACTGCGGTTTGCTCCGTAGGTCTTGATATGATTGCCGTTCCCGGCGACACATCTGCAGCTACAATCAGCGGTATTATCGCTGACGAAATTGCAATAGGTGTAATCAATAATAAAACAACAGCTGTTCGTCTTATCCCCGTTATCGGCAAGGGTGTTGGCGAAAGCGTTGAATTCGGAGGACTTTTGGGTCATGCCCCCATTATGCCTCTTAATAAGTATTCCAGTGAGGATTTCATTGCCCGTGGAGGCAGAATCCCTGCTCCTATACATAGTTTAAGAAACTAAAGGAGATTTAAAATGGCTAAATTAGATACAGTTTGCGTACAGGGTGGCTACAATCCCAAAACAGGTGAGGCAAGAGTTACCCCTGTTGTAAAAAGCACAACCTTTGTATACGAAAAGGCAAGCGAGCTTGCAGATCTTTTCGACCTTAAGGCAGACGGCTACTTCTACACACGTCTTGCCAACCCCACAGTTGCCGTATTTGAAAGCAAGCTTGCAGAGCTTGACGGAGGTACAGGCGCAATCGCCTGTGCATCGGGCATGAGCGCAACACTTCTCACCGTGCTTAACGTATGTAATGCGGGAGATAATATCGTTTCCTCAAGAGCAATCTACGGTGGAACATATAACCTTTTCTCAATTACCCTTAAGAAATACGGTATCGAGTGCAGATTCTTTGACCCTGACGATTCACAGGAGAGCATTGATGCTCTTGTAGACGAAAGGACAAAGATTATTTTTGCTGAAACTATTGCAAACCCCACTATCGTAGTATTCGATTTTGATAAGGTTGCAGAGATTGCAAAAAAGCATAATGTTCTTTTCGTGGTTGATAACACACTTGTTACACCTGTTCTTTTCAGACCCAAGGAATTCGGTGCTAATATTGTTGTATATTCATCATCCAAGTATCTTGACGGACACGCAGTTGCTCTCGGTGGTTGTATCGTGGATTGCGGTAACTTTGATTTTACCGCTACCGAAAGATATAAGGAGTTCTTGGTTCCCGACGAAAGCTATCACGGACTTGTGTACGCAACCCTCGGCAATACAGCCTTCGGCGTAAAGTGCAGAGTACAGATGATGCGTGACCTTGGCGCAATTATGAGCCCTGAAAACGCATTCCTTACAAATCTGGGTATGGAAACACTTGCTCTCCGTATGGAGCGCCATAGCGAAAATGCCGCTAAGGTAGCTAAGTTCCTGTCAGAAAATGATAAGGTTGAGTGGGTAAAGCACCCCTCACTTCCCACAGATAAGTACTACGACCTTGCTAAGAAATATATGCCAAACGGTATGGGCGGAATGATGAGCTTCGGTGTAAAGGGTGGCAGCGAAAAGGCAGCCGAATTTATGGAGAAGCTTAAGATGATTAAGATTGTTACCCACGTTGCAGACGCTCGCTCCTGCGTGCTTCACCCTGCATCAACAACACACCGTCAGCTTTCAAGCAAGGACCTTGAGGCAATCGGCATCAAGGATAATCTTATCCGTCTTTCCGTAGGTATTGAAAACGCTGAGGATATTATTGACGATATCCGTCAGGCACTTGAAAATATATAAGCTAAGCTCAATGAATTGACACCCTGTGTCATGAATTGATGCAGGCATCATGAATTGCGTTGTGCATGAATTGACACTGTGTGTCATTAATTTGAGAGGTTAAATTATGCCAATTATTATTCCACACGATATTCCCGCCTATTCCACACTTTACGGGGAAAACATATTTGTTATGGACCACGAAAGGGCGCAGTCTCAGGATATCCGTCCTATCGAAATCGCCATAGTAAATCTTATGCCCACAAAGATAGAAACGGAAACTCAGCTTATAAGACTTCTTTCTAATTCTCCCTTGCAGATTAAGGTAACGCTTATCGGTACAGAGAGCTACATAGGAAAGAATACCCCCTTACAGCATCTTCACAGATTTTACCATACCTTTTCCGAGGTAAAAAGCCGTCGCTTTGACGGTATGATTATTACAGGCGCACCTGTTGAAACCTTGGAGTTTGAGGAGGTTAAATACTGGCAGGAGCTTTGTGAGATAATGGAGTTTGCCAAGACCAATGTGCAAAGCACTATGTTTATCTGCTGGGGCGCACAGGCAGCGCTTCATTACTACTACGGTCTTAATAAAATAGGACTGGAAAAGAAGCTTTTCGGTGTATTCCCCCACACAAAGTACGTAATGTATGACCCTATTTTAAAGGGTACAGATGAGGAATTTTTCATTCCCCATTCACGTCATACCACCATTACAATGGATGAGCTTAAAAAGGCTGACGACCTTGTTATCCTTGCAGGCTCTGAGGAAATCGGTGCATCTATTGTTCGCTCCAAGGACGGACGTCGCATATTCCTTATGGGACATATGGAATACGATAAGTATACCTTGAAGGCAGAGTATGACAGAGATATGGCTAAGGGACTTTATATTGAGCCGCCTAAGAATTATTTCAGAGATGAGGCTAAGACCAAGGTGGTACAGAATTGGCATTCAACAGCCAACATTATCTACTCAAACTGGCTGAACTACTATGTATATCAGGTAACCCCCTTTGACCTTAGTAAGCTTCAGTAAGGGCTGATGCAATAAGCACAGACTAAAAAGACACAGAAATAGGAAAATTGACACGGCTATGCCGTGTCTTTTTCTTTTGCAAGGACTTGACCAAAAAATTCACAAATCCTATTGACAGCGTAACAATGTTATGCTATAATGTAATCGTAACAATGTTACGCAACGAAAGGAGCAGCTATGGAACAGGAATTAATATCAAAAAAGGACCTGCTTGAAAGATATGGGATTTCCTACGGTGCCTTGTACCGTTGGAAACGAAAGGGGCTTATACCTGAGGATTGGTTTATAAAGAAATCCACGGTTACAGGTCAGGAAACCTTTTTCCCGAAATCTCTTATTTGCGAAAGGGTTGAGCTTATCATAAGAGAAAAGGAAGAAATCTGTCTTGACGAGCTGCTAAAGCAGTTTAACAAAGAAACAAGGGCAAGACCCTCAGTTACCGTTAAAACAGCCCTGGGCGCTAAGAAATACTATTTAAGTGAAATAATATCAGTTGTTCTTGATAAGGGTGAGGAAAAGCAGGATATAACAGAAAAAATACTTAAAATCTTAGAGGAGTAAGGAGATAAATATGGATATGAAAATAGCGGGAAGCGGTAATATCCCTTCCGGAGAATATGAAAGCGTAAGAACGGCGGGTAGCGCACGCCTTTGCGGACTTGTTCGTTGTAAGGATTTTTCCAGTGCAGGCTCTGTACACGGAGAAGCAATAGAGTGCGAGAATGAATTTAAGACAGCAGGTAGCGGTCACTTTGAGGGCGCCATAAGTGCAGGTAGTGTATCTACCGCAGGCTCACTCAGATGCGATGGCGATATTATTGCAGACGGTACATTAAAAACTGCAGGAAGTGCAAGATGCGGAGGCAGCTTAAAGGGCGCTGATATTTCCTTATCAGGCGCTGTAACCGTTGTAAATGATGTTGAGGCAGAGAAGATAAAGGTAAAGGGCATAATAAATTGCGAGGGACTTATAAATGCCGAGGAAGTGGTTATTTATTACAGCGATTCTATGGATATTGGCAGCATCGGTGGAAGTAAAATACTTATTGTAAGCGAAAGGGAACGCCATAAGAAAAGACATTCTGTTAATGTTAAATCATCTATTGAGGGCGACAAAATAGAAATCGAGGGAGTAAATACTCCCCGTGTGTCCGGCAAAAGCGTAATAATCGGTGATTACTGCGATATTGACCTTGTTCAGTATTCCGACAAATTTGAGGCATCTTCCAAGGCAAAAATAGGAACAGTAGAAAAAATATAAGAAAAACCCGACTGTGTGTCGGGTTTTTCTTTATATTTGTTACTTTATAGGCAGCTCAATTCCGTTTTCGGGATACCAGCTGAATGTAACTTCTTTGCCGTTTATGAGATATTTCTCGGGACAGGTTGTTTCCATCCAGTCAAGGGGGATAAATTCGTCCTTTTGCACGGATGCAGCCTTAAATGCAGCCTTTAATTCCTTTGTTTGCTCCTCGTTTAAAATTCCCGGCTTACAGGAAACGAAAAGAGAGGAGGAGCTAAGAGAAAGTGCCTTTAGCCACTCACGGTTAAGGGACCAGTCAATTGCACCTGTAATGCCTACACAGTCTGCGTCAGCACCGAAAAATGCGTTGTTCTGCGCCACACGGAAGGCAAGAGTGTTTACACCCATCTTTGCGGTTCTGCACCACTCAAAGCCGCTTGTATCATCGCCCGTTCTGTTAAGCTGATGAAGTCCTGCACAAAGGTGACCGATAGCGTTACAGCCTATAATTACAGCCCCATGGGAGCTATCCTTGATTAACTTGTAAAAGCTTTT
>JAFTHF010000142.1 GCA_017457545.1 Clostridia bacterium | reverse complement strand
TATCGTCTGTGTCTGCAATGTAAGGGGGATTTTCCCATAAATAAATTTTTTTCATATGTAATACCTCGTTATGTATCAAGCTTATACGACTATTCTATCATATCAAATCACAAATTGCAAGTAGAGGGTTAAAAAACAAAAAGCGCCTTTAAAAAGCGCTTTGAGGTTTTGAGCTATGAGTGCCTTGCACGTTATGAATTTGCTTGCGCAAATGATATGATACGATTACCGGCTTGTCAGCGGCAATCATAATTAAAAACGACAGGCATTGCCTGTCGTTTTTGTGGTGCTCCTGCGGAGATTCGAACTCCGGACACCTTGATTAAAAGTCAAGTGCTCTACCGTCTGAGCTACAGGGGCATACACATTAAGTGCCTACATATAATATCACATCAATTTAATTTTGTCAATACTTTTTTAAAAAAATCCGTAAAAATTAAAGCCCACCAAAAAGGTGAGCTTTTTCTTGCTATTTTTTAAATAATTTGCGACTTTCAAGGGCGAGGAGCAGCACCATTCCTATTACATAGGCAGATACTATTTCTCCTGCAAGAACACCGAGGGCAGTAAGTACATATGCAGCCAAGCCTGTTTCACCAAGATAGCAATAATAAATTACTATGGGCACAATAAGTGTGTTGGCTACAAGGGTCGGCAATGGGATAAGCCACTTATTTTTAAGCTTAGAGCCAAGATATGCACCGATTAAGGTAGCCATAGAGCCAAATACCACATCCCAGACCACACAGCCCATTGTAAGATTGGCAACAAAGCAGCCAACAAAAAGTCCCGGTACTGCAGCAGGGGTAAACCATACAAGAACGCAAAGTGCCTCAGACAGTCTGACCTGTGGACCAAGGTGGGCAAGACCGAATATCTCCGACATCCAGCTGAGCGCCACGTAAAGTGCAGCTATAATTGAAGCATAGGTAAGCTTCAGGATTTTATCCTTATTTCTCATGTTTTTCTCCTTAGTTTTTATTAAAGTGAGGATGGTTACGAACTCACTGGAACGATTATAACTCAACAGATTAAAAAAATCAAGACCAAATTTTATTTTTTGCATAAACTGTTAAGGATAAAGACGGAGGTGATTCTATGGAATATGACAAAATCGGTTTTCTTATAACACAGGCGGTAACGGCGAACGGTGCCTTGCCTGTAGCTGATGCGATGGTTCACATTTACAGCTACACAGAGCCTGATTCAAACGGACGGATAGACACGGATAAGGGGGATATTATTTATTCTCTGCGCACCAATGCTTCGGGCAGGACGGAAAAGGTAGCCTTGCAGGCTAAGGATAAGGAGCTGTCCCAGACTCCCGACAATATAAAGCCTTATACCACCTACAATCTTACGGTTACAGCCGACGGCTTTTACGAAAGCGAAAAGGTGAATGTGCCTATCTTTCAGGGCATAACATCTATTCAGACCGTGGAGATGATTCCCCTGTCGGAGTTTTCCGACCCCTACTCTGCCACACCCGACAATCTGGGCAGATTCACAAGAGTGCCGGAATCAGAGCTTAACGGAAAGGAGCAATAATGCCCATAACACCATTTATCCCCGCATACATAACGGTTCATCTCGGCGCACCGGATTCCAATGCTGAAAATGTGACCGTTCCCTTTGCGGATTACATTAAAAATGTTGCATCAAGCGAGATATTTCCCACCTGGCCCGAAAGCGCTGTAAGGGCAAATATCTACGCACAGATTTCCTATGCCTTAAACCGGTATTATACGGAATATTACCGTTCAAGAGGCTACAATTTTGACATTACGAATTCAACAACAATTGACCAGTCCTTTGTGTACGGACGTGACTACTTTGACAATATTTCAAGGATAGTGGATGAGTTGTTTAACGACTATGTCGTTAAGGGTAGTTCTATAGAGCCATATTTCACTGCCTATTGCGACGGACGTGAGGTAGACTGTGAGGGGCTTAAGCAATGGGGCACCGTTGACCTTGCAAATCATGGCTATACCCCCTATGAGATACTTCAGTATTATTACGGCGACGATATCGGTATTGTGACAAATGCGCCTGTGCAGAACAGCACTATTCCCTCCCCCGAAAGAGACCTTACCCTTGGGGCTGTGGGCAACGATGTACAGCAGGTGCAGATCCGTCTTAACCGAATATCGAAAAACTATCCCTCAATTCCAAAGGTTTACCCTGTTGACGGTGTTTACGATACGGCGACGGAAAACGCAGTCGAGGAATTTCAAAGTGTGTTTAACCTTACCCCCGACGGCATTGTGGGTAATGCTACGTGGTATTCCATTCAGCGAGTTTACACGGCTGTAAAGAGGCTTAACGATCTGCGCTCCGAGGGGATCACTCTTGAGGAAATAAGCAATTTGTTTCTAACTGACTTAACCGAGGGGGACAGAGGTAGTGAGGTCTACGAGCTGCAGTATCTGTTGTCCTTTATCGGCGCATACAACGAGGAGATTCCTCAAATCAGCATTGACGGTGTGTTCGGCAGCGCTACCTCCGATGCTGTAAGAGCATTTCAGCGAAGCTACGGAATAAGCGAAACGGGAGAGGTTACCTATCCCACCTGGGATCAGCTTTACCGTGCCTACCTGGGTATTCTTGACAGTCTGCCATCAAGCTATTTTGACAGCACCACTCTGCCCTACCCCGGATCAGTACTGAGGGCAGGCAGCACGGGACAGTATGTAGAGGCATTGCAGAATTATTTAAACTACATCGGCAACACCTACACCCAGATACCCAAAATTCAGGTTGACGGCAGCTTCGGCCCTGCCACAGAAAACGCAGTAAGGGCTTATCAGGGTATATTCGGACTTACCCAGTCGGGAATCGTATCCTCTCAGCTGTGGAACAGTATTACATCAACCTACAGGGATTTATACGACGGAAATCAGGCATCGGAGGGTCAGTACCCCGGATATCAGCTTGGATAGGAGAGTTATGAGCTATTTTAAGATTGAAAACAAGGAGGGCTTTATCCTTCAGCTCCAAAGAATGCTGAGAGATATAAGCTTTCTTATAGACGACGATGCGTCGGTGGGGCTGACGGGTATTTACGATGACAGGACCAGGCGGGGTGTTGAGGAATTTCAAAATAAAAACAATATTGAGGTAACCGGAAATGTAGACTACGAAACATGGCAGTCTATTAATTCTGCCCACGCCAGGTTGATTTCCGATAACTCTGTGCCAAGGGCAGTAAGCATTTTCCCAAAGCATTCGGGCTATGAGCTGATACCGAATACCGAGGACGCGATACTTTACGTGCTTCAGTATATGCTGTCGGAAATCAGCCTTAACGATGAGGCTATGGGCACGGTTGAGATTACGGGAGTTTACGATGAGGCTACGGTTAATGCCATACGTCGCTTCAAGCAGCGAAACCTTATTGGCAACGGGGATACGGTGGACGCATATACCCTTAACCGTATTTTTGACGAGTATGAGAAAATAATTTCGGGGGATCAGTGAAATATTAAGGATTTTTGTGTCAACAATAAGGTAAATCCTAAAAGGAGGACTTAAAGGTGACAAAAAACTTTACCCCAAAGGCAAAGGAAGCGTTGGAATGTGCCAAAAGAAGCGCTGAGAAGCTTGGGCATACATACATCGGCTCCGAGCATTTGCTTATGGGAATTATGTGTACCGAATGTGTTGCATCAAAGCTTCTTGATGATAAAAAGGTGCTGTACACAGATGTGTACGATAACGTAGTGCGTATATCGGGGTCGGGTACGCCAACGGAGTTTACCTACTGCGCTTTTACCCCGAAATGTAAGAAAATTCTTGAGACGTCAGGTGTTTTTGCGTCCAAATACGATGGAAAGTTTATCGGAAGCGAGCATATTCTCTATGGTATCTGCGACAGCGCAGACTGCGTTGCCTCCCGTATTCTTGCCACCCTTGGTATTACCCTTAGCGGACTTAAGGGGGAGATATGCTCCTTTCTTGAAATGGGCACAGAAGCTGCCCGTGAGGGTAAGAGTAATATTGCAGGTGCCCCCTCAATCAATACCTACGGCATCAATTTAAATTCTCTTGCCTTAAAGGACAGCACCGACCCACTTATTGAAAGGGACAGGGAGCTTGAAAGAATTATACGTATTCTCTCCCGCAGAACAAAAAACAATCCCTGTCTTATCGGTGAGCCGGGGGTGGGTAAAACCGCAATCGTTGAGGGCTTGGCAGGTAAGATTGCCAAGGGAGATGTGCCCGATACCCTGAAGGGTAAAATCATAGTTTCCCTAGATATTTCATCTATGGTGGCAGGGGCAAAGTACCGTGGCGAATTTGAGGAAAGAATGAGAGGGGTTTTAAATGAAGCAAGGGCGAACCCGAATATCATTCTTTTTATTGATGAGATACACGTAATAATCGGTGCGGGAAGCGCTGAGGGTGCTGTGGATGCTGCAAACATAATAAAGCCTGCCTTAGCAAGAGGAAATCTCCGTGTAATCGGCGCAACAACTGTAAGCGAGTACAGAAAGCATATTGAAAGGGATGCCGCCCTTGAAAGAAGATTTCAGCCAGTCTACATTGAGGAGCCTACCGAAAAGCAGTCTATATCCATTTTAAAGGGGCTTCGCGAAAAATACGAGGCGCATCACGGTGTCTTAATACTTGACAGCGCAATTGAGGGTGCGGTGTACCTTTCAAAAAGGTATATAACCGACAGATATCTGCCCGATAAGGCAATAGATTTAATTGATGAGGCTTGCTCCCTTGCCAAGCTGAGCAAATCAGACAAAAGCCCCGAAATAAAAAGGTGCGAAAAACGGATTGAGGAGCTTACAAGGGATAAGGAAAGCGCTATTTTATCCGAAAATTTTGAGGAGGCATCAAGAATACGGGATTTGGAGCTTAGCGAGAAGATTCGCCTGAGCAAATTAAAGGCGGAATACTATAATTCCCTGGACTCTGTGGCTGAAATTGACAAAAATGATATATCAAGGGTTATATCGGGGTGGACTAAAATTCCCGTTAGCCGTTTAAGCTACGAGGAAAACGAAAGATTACTTTTGCTTGAGGAAATTCTTAGTAAAAGGGTTATCGGTCAGAGGGACGCCATAAAAAGCGTTGCAGCTGCTATTAAGCGAGGCAGACTTGGGCTTAAAAACCCAAAAAGGCCTGTTGGCTCATTTCTGTTTCTGGGTCCTACGGGTGTAGGCAAAACCCACCTTGCAAAGTGCCTTGCCGATGAGATGTTTAACAGCGGTACTGCACTTATCCGTCTTGATATGTCGGAATACGCAGAAAAGCACAGTATATCCCGTCTTATTGGCTCTCCACCCGGGTACGTGGGACACGATGAGGGTGGTATTTTGACTGAGGCTGTACGAAAAAAACCCTACTCTGTGGTTCTATTTGATGAAATTGAGAAGGCACACAGCGACATTTACAATATTCTTCTCCAGATTCTTGATGAGGGAGTGCTTACCGACTCAAGAGGAAGAAAAATCGACTTTAAAAGCTGTGTTATTATCCTTACATCTAATATCGGAGCCGACCTAATATGTGAGCAAAAAAGGTTTGGTTTTCAGGAAAAAACAGACACTTCTCCTGACATTGTGCCGATTTCCGATATAAATCCCAAACTTAAAAAGCACTTTTCACCCGAATTTTTAAACAGGCTTGACGAAACGGTTATTTTCGGTAAATTAAGCACAGAGGACGCAGTAGAAATCACCTCTCTGCTCCTTTCCTCTCTTACGGAAACGGTAAAAAATACAGGAATTAATATTTCCTTTGATATGGGGATGGCAAAGGAAATTACAAATCTTGCCTACAGCGTAAAATTCGGCGCACGTCCCCTTGCCCGTGCCATTACAACCTATATCGAAAATCCTCTTTCCGACGAAATTCTTTCAGGCAATATTAAAGAGGGCGATACTGTTCTCTGCCACTTTGATAAAGCGGCAAGCTTTGAAAAAATACAGTAAAAAAGCCACCGGCTAGACCGGTGGCTTTTCACTTTTACATTCCAAAAATTACTTGGACATATGAACATCAAGCTGCTGATAAGGAATTTCAATGCCAAACTGGTCAAAGTTAACCTTAACCTGCTCAATCAGATCGAAGTTAACAGCCCAGTAGTCTGCACCTCTTACCCAAACTCTAAGCTGTACAGATACAGCGTGATCACCGTGAGCAGTAACGTATACAACAGGTGCAGGGTCGTTAAGAACTCTTTCGTCTACCTTAGCGCAGGAATAAAGCACCTTCTTAACAAGGGCAAGGTCAGCCTTATAGGATACGCTGAAGTCAAGGGAAATACGTCTTGTATCATATGCAGAATAGTTAGTGATTGTAGAGTTGGAAAGTGCACCGTTAGGAACAATAACCTTCTTATTATCGGGTGTTGTAAGTGTGGTGTAGAAGATACCGATATCGGTAACTGTACCGGAAACACCGCTACCCTCAACGTAGTCACCAACCTCAAAGGGCTTAAGACCGACTCTCAGAACATCGCCTGCGATGTTTGAAAGGCTACCCTGTAATGCAAGACCGATAGTAACACCGGCAGATGCAAGAAGTGCTGAGAAGCCTGTAAGCTCAACACCTAAAATAATTGCGCCGATTACAACTACTACAATATAGAAGCAAACAGCAATAACGTGACCGAGGAATGTACGCATTGTCTTTGTGAAGCGTGACATACCGCGAGACTCAATAATCTTCTTTGTGAAGATTTTAACAAGCTTACAGCCGATTACAATAACAACTATTGCAACTACAAATCTGAGTACAGACATAAGTGTAGATGGAGCTGTAAGAAAAGCTACTAAATTATCAAAAAATTCCTTCATTTTTCTCTCCTGTAAAACTGATTAATTATTCCTTTGGTGCTTCCTCTTCAGCAGGTGCATCGGTAGGAGCATCCTCCTCTACCTCTTCAAACTCTGCCTCAATGGGAGCATCCTTCTTTCTTGCTATTTCAGCCTTTTCCTTTTTGATAAGCTCCTTAAGAGCATCAATTTCGGTCTGAAGCTCCTGAGCCTCAACAACGCGAGCAGCAATAATTTCGTCATTCTCCTCATCAAGCTTAATCTGTCTGAAGAGAGCCTTGCCAAGCTTCTCATAGCATTTATCAAGCTCAGAATTAAGTGACTTTACCTGAACGGTGTA
>JAFTHF010000141.1 GCA_017457545.1 Clostridia bacterium | reverse complement strand
TAAATTAATCAAATTACCTTCTTTATGCACCGCAGTGCAATTCATAGCATAAGCCAATTCATGATGTAGGCAATTCATTACTTAGACTGTTGCGCTGTCTAAGCGCCAGCCGTCAAGCTCGTTTATAAGATACACATAAACCTTTTCGTTTTCTGTGCTCATAATAGTAGCAACAATTTTATTCTTTGTTGCTTTTTCTATAACTATGGTGTCAAAATTATATACTGTTATTTCTCTTGCCTCATAATCTCTCATTACGGTAAGCACCTCGTCGCTGCCCTCCTGATATCTTGGGTAGGAGCTGTTACCGTATATACCTACTGTTAAGGTAAAGGCGTGATTTAATAAGGAATTGGCATAGGATGCTGTAAATATAGACTTGATTTCCTTTTCCAAAGCCTTACGTGTTTTAAAGGGAGCATCGTCTGTAACTCTTGAGTACATTGTCTGGTATTTTCCGTCAAGGCTCTTTTCATAATCCATGCCCTTGCCGTAAAGCACCTCATTTACTACGGTAGATTTTTCTACAAGCTCCTTTACAATAGCCTTAGCCTCACTATCCCCCATTCCCCCACAGGAAATTAAGGGGAATGAAAGAGTAAGTATCATAATAAGGCAAAATGTAGCTTTTAAAATATTCTTCATTTTTGACCCTTTATTCTTTTTCATTTTCGTTTTCGGGTGTTACCTCGTCAGAATCGGAAGCTGCGAAATTTTCGGTGATTTCAGCCACGTTATCGGTATTTTCCACCTTAACCTCACCGTTTTCGTTAATCTCATCCTCTTCATCCTTGGTTGTAAAGCTCATTTTAGCAACCTTAGCCTTCTTATCAAGCTTCATAACCTTAACACCTGTTGCGCTTCTGTTATATACAGGAATTTCGTCAACGCCTGTTCTTATAACAACGCCCTCATTTGTAATAGCCATTACATCAAGTGTATTATCAACCACGCCGATAGCAGCAAGCTTACCTGTCTTTTCGTTAATATTATGGGCTCTTACACCTAAAATACCGCGGTTACGTGATTCAAAGTCCTCAAACTTGCTTCTCTTACCGAAGCCGTTTTCTGTTACTGTAAGAAGCTCCTTGCTTTCATCAACTATAACAGCGCCGATTACATAGTCATCATCACGAAGCTCAATACCACGTACGCCACGTGCTGTTCTTCCTACTATGCTAACCTTATTTTCTGAGAAGCGTGCGCCCTGACCGTTGTGAGTTGCGATAATAACATCGCTCTCTCCCTTGGTGTGACCTACAAATATAAGCTCATCACCCTCATCAAGGTTAATAGCAATCTTACCGCCCTTACGCTTGTATTCGTATTCCTTAACTGCTGTACGCTTGATAACACCGTTCTTTGTTACCATTACAAGATATTCCTCATCGTTAAAATCTGTAAGGGATATCATAGCTGTAACCTTTTCGCCCTTTTCGATTTCAATAAGGTTAATAAGGTTGGAGCCCTTTGCTGTTCTTGAGGACTCAGGCAGCTCATATACCTTCTTTAAGAATATCTTACCTCTGTCGGTAAACATAAGAATATAAGAATGGCTGTTGGCAACAAGGATATTTTCAATAAAGTCCTCATCCTTAGTACCCATAGCGATAAGACCCTTGCCTCCACGCTTCTGGGCAGAATAGGTATCTGTTGAAACTCTCTTAACGTAGCCTGCGTTTGTAAGAGTAACTACACATTCGTGTCTGGGGATTAAGTCCTCAAGGTCGATTTCGTCCTCGCTGTCCACAATCTCTGTTCTTCTTTCGTCTGCATACTTTCTCTTAATTTCAAGAAGCTCCTCCTTGATAATATCCTTAATCTTGCCCTCGTCAGCAAGAATTTCGGTAAGCTCCTTGATTTTTGCATGGAGTGCATTAAGTCTGTCCTCTATCTTCTGTCTTTCAAGACCGGAAAGACGGCCAAGGGTCATATCCACAATAGCCTGTGACTGCTCCTCGGAGAGTAAAAATCTTTCTTTAAGTCTTTCCTTAGCCACAGCTGTGCTTTCGGAGGAACGGATTATAGAAATAATTTCGTCAATATTATCAATTGCAATCTTGTAGCCCTCATAAATATGAGCTTCTGCCTTAGCCTTTGCAAGGTCAAACTTAACTCTGC